>JAITBA010000128.1 GCA_031283835.1 Oscillospiraceae bacterium | reverse complement strand
TTTTGCGCTTGTCGTCTTTGCTTTGTTGGCGCAGACGCGCTTTTCCAAAGCTCATGGAGCGGTTGTTTTCGCTCGTCATGGTCTGGTTCATGCGGCGCATCATGACCACGCCAAAAATGACGACCATGCCGCCGATGAGCACCATGGGGAGGAGTTGCACAAGCCACGAAGTGCCGCTGCCGTCCACATAGTGGTAATTCACCTGCTTGCCGGGCTGCTTGGCATATTTTTTATTGTGCTCCCGCAGTTGCGCGTCCAGGTCCTCCACAAACAGCGCCACGTTCACGGTTTGCTTGGCAAACTTGTTCTCTTCGTCTTTTTTTGGCTTCATGATCCCGGTCTTTTTGTCCGGCTCCACCTGCTCCCAATTCCAGTACTGCAGCGCCCCCGAGCTGGTGTTGAGGGTGAAGGCCGCCACTTCGTCGCGGTCGAATTTGCCGAGCAGTTCGGAGTAGTTGATCTTCTCTTGCTTGGCGGATTGGGCATAGCGATACGCGCCAAAAAGGATTAGCACGACGATTGCGATGCCGGCGGCCCACGAAAAAATTCTTTTGATGGTTGCGTTGTTCAATGAAGTACCCTTTCTAGTTCAAGCCAGATTTAAGCCAGACGTTTCGTTATCGTTATCATTATCAATAAGTACTATATATTATGCCCTAGTCGAGCTGCAAAACACCGATGTAGGGCAGAGAACGGTAGCGCTGGGCGTAGTCGAGCCCGTAGCCCACCACGAAGGCGTCGGGGATTTTGCGGCCAACGTAATCGGCTTCAACGGGCACGGTGCGGCGCGAAGGTTTGTCGAGAAAGGCGCACAGCGCCAGGCTGCGGGGCTTTTTGGCCCCGAGGTGCCGCAGCATGGCGGAAAGGGTTTTGCCGCTGTCAAGAATGTCTTCGACCACCAGCACGTCATAACGTTCCAGCGGCATAGAAAGATCCTGCAAAATTTCTAGCGCGCCCGATTCCGCGTTGCCGCGGTAGCTGGACACCCGGAGGAACTCGATTTCGCACGGCACGGTCAAGTGCCGCGCAAGGTCGGCCAAAAAGACATACGCGCCCTTGAGAATGCCGATGAGCAGCAAATTTTTATCGCGATAATCTTGGCTGATGCGCGCGGCCAGCCCCGCAACAATGCCTTCGATTTCCTCCTGCCGCAGCAAGGTTTCGCTGATATGTTCCCCCATGCGCCCCTCCTGTCGCCTTTGTTTTTGCGCGGTTAGGTTGTGCAGCGCACTTTTGCGGCCCGCGTGGTGCGCGCGGTTATCCGGCAGCGGTGGGCACAACCCACGCCTTCCAGCCAAATCAGCCCTTCGTCGTCCCGCAGCAGTGCCAGGTTTTGCCGCGCGGGCGGCGGTATGCCGTGCTCTTGGCAAAGCTTTTTGAATGATTTGGTGCCCGCGCCGTGCACGGGACGCATGCAGTCGCCGCTTTTGCGCCGCCCCGCAACTGCAACCCCTTTTATTGTATCACAATCCAAGCAATTCGCCAAGTCCTCTTTATGCATTTCTGATAAATTTTTAATGAAATCTTCGCTTAGGCGCACCAGGTGTGGGTTGGCGCCGCCAGATTCGTTGAAAAAACAGACCTGACTTTCCGCTTGCAGCTGCTGTTCGAGCGCGACCATGCGGGCCGTTGTGGGTTCGCGCCCGGCTGCAACCAGGTTTTGCCGCAGCAGCCGGTACCTGAGCGCTTCGGGCGCGTTGAGCAAATTGCCCGCATAGCTTGCCGCAGCCTGCGAAAGATAGGCCTCGTCGGCCTCGAGGGATTGAAACATGCGCCGCAGGGCGGCCGGGTGCAATTGCAGCAGGGGAAGCACCTCGTGCCGGAGATAATTGCGCCGGAAACGGGTGTCAAAATTGCTTTCGTCCGTGCAGTGCGCCAGCCGGTGCGCCGCGCAGTAGTCTTCGATTTGGGCGCGGGTGCAATCGATGAGCGGCCGGATGAGTGTTGCGCCGTTGGGCAGCGCCCGCAGGGGAGGAATGGAGCACAGGCCGCGCAGCGAAGTGCCGCGCCGCAGGTGCAGGAGGAAGGTTTCGGCGCGGTCGCCCAGGGTGTGCGCCAAAGCGATTGTGCAGCCGAATTGCGCAAAAAACGCATAGCGGGCATTGCGCCCTGCTTCTTCGAGGCCAATGCCTTTGGCTGTGGCAAGCGCTTGCGCGTCGATGTGCGTCACGTGCAGCGGAATGCCCAGGCGTGCGCAAAAGGCCGTGCAAAAGGCCTCGTCGGCATCGGCGCTGCCGCGCAGGCCATGGTGCACGTGGGCGGCTTCGAGCCTAAAGCGAAAGTGCCCTTCCCCCGGCAAGCTGTGCAGCAGGTGCAGCAGCGCCACAGAATCCGCACCGCCAGAAAGACCCACGACAACGCGGCCTTCGGTGGGCAGCATTGAAAAGCGGCGTAGGGTTGCGAGCGCCTGGGTGCGCAGGCGCAGTTCTGGCTTCATGGGGTTAAGCACCCCTTCCCGGTGCCAATGAGGTCGCGCCGCCCGGCTTTTTTGAGGGCTTCGCGCGCCAAGGCGCGGTTTTGCGGCAATGCGGGCTGCAGCAGGGCACGCTGCAGGGCCTTGCCGTGGGGCGATTTTTCGGTGAACACCGGCTGCAGGGTGAGCGGGTCGAGGCCTGTGTGGAACGCGCAAGTAGAAACCGTGCCGGGCGTTGGATAGAAGTCCTGCACCTGCTCGGGCCGGATTTTTTGTTTCTTTAGGAACAGCGCAAGCTCCACGGCGTTGTGCAGAGTGCTGCCGGGGTGGCTGCTCATTAGGTAGGGCACAAGGTATTGCTCTTTGCCCGCTGTTTTGCTCAGGCTCTTATATTTTTCGGCAAAGCGCAAAAACGCTTCGATGTGGGGCTTGCCCATGGAATCCAGCACGGCGGCGCTGCAGTGCTCCGGCGCAACCTTCAGCTGTCCGCTGACATGGTGCCGCACCAGTTCGCGGAAGAATTCTTCGCTTTCGTCTTCCATAAGATAATCATAGCGCAGCCCCGAACGGATGAAGACTTTTTTTATCCCCGGCAGGGCGCGCGCGGCGCGCAAAATGTCAAGATATTCGCTGTGGTCGGCCACGAGCGCTTTGCAGGGCTGCGGGGCCAAGCATTTGCGGTTTTTGCACAGGCCCTGGGTTTTTTGCTTTTGGCAGGAGGGCTGACGAAAATTTGCGGTGGGGCCGCCAATGTCGTGGATATATCCCTTGAAGCCCGGCAATGTGGTGAGCAGTTTGGCCTCTGCAAGAATGGAGGTTTTGCTGCGCGACGTGACATATCTCCCCTGATGAAATGCCAGCGAGCAAAAATTGCACGCGCCAAAGCAGCCCCGGTTGTGGGTGATAGAAAACAACACTTCTTCTAGCCCGGGCACGCCGCCTTGCGCGTCGTAGCTGGGGTGCCACTGCCGCGCGAACGGCAGGGCATAGACCCGGTCGAGTTCTTTTGTGGTGAGCGGCGGCATGGGCGGGTTTTGCACGAGCATTTTTGCGCCGTGCCGCTGCAAAATCAGTTTGCCCGTCAGGTGGTCCTGCTCCTGCATCTGCACTTTGCAGGACTTGGCATAGGCTCTTTTGCCCGCGTCACTGTTTTGGCTTACCTCCTCAAACGAGGGGCATTGCGCGCCGCCCCAGGGCGTGTCTTGGGGCGTGCAAAGGTAGCATGTGCCGAGGACTCCGCGTATTTTTTGGGCCGCAATGCCCTCCGCAAGCTGCCGCGCAATAGAAATGGTTTGGTTTTCCCCCATGCCATATACCAGAATATCCGCTGTGCTTTCGATTAAAATGGAGGGCCGCACGTTGTCGTCCCAATAATCGTAGTGGGCAAAACGGCGCAGGCTGCCTTCGAGCCCGCCCAGGATGAGCGGAATGTTGCCGAAGCAGCGGCGAATTTGCTGGCAATAGACAATGCCGGCCCTGTCGGGGCGCAGGCCCGCTTTGCCGCCGGGGGAGTATAGGTCGCGGCCGCGCTTTTTTTTGGCCACGGTGTAGTGCGCCACCATGCTGTCGATGTTGCCGCCGGTAACAAAAACACCCAACCGCGGCCTGCCCAGGCGGGTATAGTCCTCTTTGTGCAGGGGCTGCGCCGCAACGCCAACAGCAAAGCCCTCGGCCTCCAGCACCCGCGCAATGAGCGCCGCGCCGAAGGAGGGGTGATCCACATAGGCATCGCCGGTGACGACGAGAAAATCAACGGCGCTCCAGCCGCGCAGCCGCGCTTCTTCTAATGTCATGGGAAGGGGGGTGGTGGTGTGCATGAGAACCCTCGTTTATTTCGTTTTTGATGAGCGTATAGCAGTTTGATACGGTGCCGCCCCTTCGTTTTTTGCAATCACTGCGGGTCCTCCGCGTTCCCGCTGCCGGCGCTGTATTCCATCCATTGCGCGGGGCTCATGAGAACTTTGCGGGGCTTGCTGCCGTCGGGGGGGCCGACGATGCCGCGGGCTTCGAGCAGATCGACAACGCGGCTGGCGCGGGCATAGCCCAGCTTGAGTTTTTTTTGCAGCATGGTGGTGCTGGCCATTTGGGCGGCTACCACGACTTCTATGGCGGCGTCGAGCATGGGGTCGTCGTCCTCGCCCGTGTCGACGTCGAGCATGCCGCCTTTCTTTTTGCCACGGGCAGCGTTGGCGGCGTTTCGCTCAATTTCTTCCCACACGCCGCTGTCGTAGTCGCTTGTGTCGCCCTTGCCGCGCTTGACAAAATTGACGACTTTTTGCACTTCGGGGTCACTGACAAAGCAGCCCTGCACACGCACGGCGTTGTTGCCGCCGTTGATACTGAACAGCATATCGCCGTTGCCCAGCAACTGCTCGGCGCCCGCGCTGTTGATAATTGTGCGGCTATCGATTTGCGAGGCCACAGAAAGCGCGATGCGCCCGGGCAGGTTGCTTTTGATTACGCCCGTGATCACATCGACGCTGGGGCGCTGGGTGGCCACCACCAGGTGCATGCCCGCCGCGCGGCCTTTTTGCGCAATGCGCTGAATGGAATCCTCCACATCGCTGGGGGCCGCCATCATCAGGTCGCTCAGCTCGTCGATAAAAATCACAATTTTGGGCATGTGCTCCAGGTCTTCTTGCATGGCGGCAATGTTGTTGTAGCTATCTTGATCGCGCACGTTTTGTTCGCTGATTTTGCCGTAGCGGCGTTCCATTTCGCTCACGGCCCAGCCCAAGGCCCCGGCGGCTTTGAGCGGGTCGCTCACCACGGGCACCAGCAAATGGGGAATGCCGCTATAAATATTAAACTCCACCTGCTTGGGGTCCACCATAATGAGCTTGACGTCCTCCGGTGAAGCGTTAAAAATCAGGCTCATAATCAGGGTGTTCATGCAAACGGATTTGCCTGACCCGGTGGTGCCGGCAATGAGCAGGTGGGGAAGCTTTGCAAGGTCGGCGCAAACAAAATCGCCCACAATGTCTTTGCCCAGCGCCACGGTGAGCTTGGATTTTTGCGTGCCGGTTCGGTAATTACCGCTTTCGACCAGTTCTCGCAGGCTCACCACAGCCCGCACCCGGTTGGGGATTTCGACGCCTACGGCGGGCTTGCCGGGGATGGGGGCCTCGATGCGCACTTTGGTGGCGGCCAGACGCAGGGCGATGTCGTCGCTCAGGCTTGTGATTTTGCTGATTTTGACCCCTTCGTGGGGGCGCAGCTCGTAGC
>JAITBA010000117.1 GCA_031283835.1 Oscillospiraceae bacterium | reverse complement strand
CACGCCGCGCCTGGAATCCAATGCACCGTCAGCCGTTGTTTTCGTCGTTTTGCTGTGTTGTGGGCCGGCCGGAGGGCAAAAGCCGCAGCGGGGAATTTTTTGGCCGGGGCGTGTGCCTTCCCTCGGGCAGCGGCATGACGGACGAAGAGCTTGCGGCCGTGGCGGAGCGGGTGCGGCTTGCTTTGTAGCCGAATCAGCTTGACTCCGGCACAGAGAACAATAACTCAAAATAGTGACGGTCGCAGCGGAGAAGGCCGTCGTTTTGCATGTGTGTCAGTTCCGTGCACATGGCGCTGCGGTCCACGGCCAAATAATCGGCCAGCTCCTGGCGGGTGAAGGGCACAACTACTTCGCGGCGGCCCTGCCGTGTGGCTTGCGCCGCAAGGTAGGCGAGCAGTTTTTCGCGGGTCGAGCGCTTGCCGAGGTAGTTGATTTTTTGCAGCAGAAGCAGTTCTCGTTCCACTTGCAGGCCGTTCAGGTTGAGCAGCAGCGTTTGCACATGGGGGGTGCTTCCGGGCGTGCGCAAAATGGTGCTGTCCAGCGCAAGAATGGTGGTTTTGGAGCGCACGTGCAATTGGCAATGCCGCAGGCCTTCAACGCTGCGAGACAGGTTTTCTCCCAGCAGGTCGCCCGCGCCAAACAGGCCGATGATTGTGCGGTTGCCTTTCCAGTCCTCTTGGGCAAACAGCATGCTGCCCTCCAGCACAATCCCAAAAAACGATGTTTGTTTCGCCAAATCCCACAGAATTTGCGCTTTATCATAATGCCGGGTGAGGGCATGCATTTTGTGCAGCAGACCAAGTGTTTCTTCCTCTGCAAGCCCCCGAAACAACGGATGCACATATAAAAAAGGCAAATATTGCTCCATCCGTTCACGCTTCTTTCGTTGTTTATTAAAAAATAGGGTTGCTTTGCGCGCATTTTGTTGTGCTGCAAGTTTGTCGAATTCAAAACAGAAAATTCCTTCCAAAAATTTTGTTGTTATTATACAGAATTATACAAAATTTTTTGAAGTAAATTGGAAAAGAAACGGAGATTTGCAAATCTTGTTAAAAATGTTTGAAATCGAACAGAAATTTTGCAAATAAACTGTTACAATAAAATGAAGAGAAAATGAGGTGATCAAATGGAATCCGCTTTGGTTTATTTGGGGCAGATGCAGATTTTTTCGCTCTTGGCGCAATTGGTTGCGGGCATGCGCGCAACGCCCGATCCTCTGCAATGGTTGGCCGTGGTTTTGCGGCTGTTTGAGTGACGTGTGTGTGTTTTTGATGAAAAGCCGGGGAACGTTTGTGCAAAACAGCAAACAAGCCCGCCGCGGATACGCCTTGATAAGGGGCGTTTTTTCTTTTGTATCACCCTTTTGCCCCGCTTGGAATAGGATGGAATAGCACAGCAGCGGGGAGGGAAAACAACCGTGCGGAATAAAATTTGCGGCCCTTATGGGTTTGGCGCAGTGGTGTCCACGTTTTTGCTGGGCCTTGGTTTGGCGCTTTTTTTGCCCGGGGCCGCGGTGGTGCTGCTTTGTGTGGTGGTGGTCTTTGCGGTGCTGATGCTGATTCAACTGCTGCGCTGTTAGGCGCGCCGGTAGAAAGGGAGGGGACAAACCCATGAAGGTTGTTGTGGTGCGCAGCCCCAAGGCCTTGCGCGGAATACTCAGAATTTTGTTCAGGATTAAAAAAGAAGAAGGCTGCTAAAAATTACATATAGGGCAAAGCAGGAGGGCGGGAACTTTTCGGGCGCGAAGGGTTCCCGTTTTTTTAAAAATTGCGTTGCGCGTTCGTGCCAACACGCCCTAGTCTTTTTGCGAAAAATGAACCTCGCAAAAGTGGCGCGCAAAATTTTTGGCCTGGTGCAGCCGGTAACGCAAAGCGCGCAGACGCTGCTTGGGCGCTTGCGCGGGCAAAACCGCGGGCACGGGCCGACGCTCCATTTGGTCGAGCAGCGCGTTGGCGGGGACGACGGCGGGTGTGCTGTGCACGCGGACCCATAGCAGCACAATGTTGTTGTCGCGAGGCAAGGTGAGCGTTGCGGCCTTGCCGTTGAAGGGCAGGGCGACTTCGTGGAACCAAACCTGCGCGCCGGGCTTTGCGTCGCCTGTTTCGCCGGGCACACGCAAAAATTCTTCGAGGGGCACGGCGGGTTTTGTGTAGCCGCTAACGCCGATACCGGGCAGATCGCCTGCCGCGATTGGCTCCGTCATGGAGTAGACGCGCCGGGTGTGGGGCCGCCCGCCCGCAAGAAACACCGTGTCGCGGTCTTTGCCTTTGCAGGCGATGGCAAGCTGCAACCATGCGGCGTCGCCGTGCGGCCTGTTGATGGTTAGCGTCTGTCCGCCGCATATTTGCGGTGCGGCCTCAAACGAAAGCGTTTGCGGGCGCGGCAGGGGCGCGGCATGGGGCATGGGCGCAACTTGCAGGCGGAACGTGCGGATCTCGTAGGGATTGAAGCTGGCGTGCAGCGTGGTGCCGCACAGCACGGCGCAGTTTTTTGGGTGATGGTCTTCTTCGGCGCCGTTGACCTCGCGGAAGGCCAGAATGCCGCCGCCCAGGCGCAGTGTGCCTTCGGGCAAAGGTGTGCCGTCCGTTTCTTGCAGGCGGGCAATCCAGTCGTCGCCGTCCTCCGCCTGCTTGAGGGCGCGCAAAATGATGTGGCCGCCAACCGCGCCGAAGGGCTCGTTTTTTGCCGGCGCAGGCGATGCCGTGGGGCTTGCCGCCGGGATCCAATAGGCGGGGAGAGGCTGGTTAAAACACGCGCCCGCCTGCACGGCGCCGTTTTGCCAGCCCCCCGCGTGCGAAAACAGCGCAAAATCGAACCTGTCGCGCCCAAAATCGAGCTGGGCGGCGTTGCCACGGTGGCCCGCGCGCGGGCTAAAGACCGCTGTTAGGCGCAGGGTGTGGCGGTCGGGTTTATCCCAGCCGGCCTTGCAGTCGCTGAGCACAGAAAGACCAAAACCGCCGTCGCGGTCGGTGAGGTCGGCCCATTGCTGGGCGGGGACTTCGTATTGCCGTGCGGTGTTGGTTTTGCGCCGCGCCGTGCCAAAGCCAAGATCGTAGGTGGCACAGGCGTTGCTTGCCGCCGTGGGGATTTCGATTTTTAGCAGTGTGCGGGGCGATTGCCAATCAATCTCGTTGGCCACACGCAGCCACGTGCCGCCCGCGTCGAGCGAGAGCACCTGCCGAAAGGTGGAACCCCGTGCCTGCCGCGTGATTTCGAGCGCTACCCGGGCGGGCCCGGCCTCAAGAACGTTGATTTGCGGCTGCGCGGCATAGGCGGGCCTGCGCCGAAGCGCGGAATATTGCAGTTCCCATTGGGGCCAAAAGGGGCTGCCGTCAAAGCGGAACAGCGCCAGGCGCACGGGCTTTCGCAGCATCTCGCGGGATAGGCGTTTGTCATAAAGCGAAGAAATGTCGCCGTTTTTGTCGATTTTAACCTGTAAATTTTCGTTTTCGAGGGTGCTTTTGGTGATGCGCAAGGCGTTTTTTGGGGTTGGGCCGGCGCTGAGCTGCACGTCGAACAGCGACACGCGCATGGGCGGCAACGCGGGCGTAATGACCACGTGCGTGCCGTCGGCGCTGCGCTGGGCCGGGGTTTCGCGCCCGTATTCGTCAAGCACGCGCACCCGGCTGTTTTGCAGGGGTTGCGGCAGCCGCAGAGCGATGCTCTCGCGGCG
>JAITBA010000100.1 GCA_031283835.1 Oscillospiraceae bacterium | reverse complement strand
CGCTGCTCGTTTTCTAGGTTGTGCACAATCAACCCCACACTAAGCCCCAGGAATGTGTAGACTTTCCCCATCCATTCGCTGTCGCGCTGGGCAAGATAATCGTTCACCGTCACAATGTGCACACCCTCGCCCGTCAGGCCGTTCAAATACGCCGGGAGCGTGGCCATGAGGGTTTTGCCCTCGCCGGTGCGCATCTCGGCAATGCGGCCCTGGTGCAACAAAATGCCACCCAGCACTTGCACAGGGTAGTGCTTCATGTGCAGCACGCGCCACGCGCCCTCGCGGCACACCGCAAACGCCTCCGGCAGCAGGTCGTCCACCTCCTCGCCGTCTTGCAGCCGCTGGCGGAATTTCGCGCTTTTTTCTTGCAGTGCTTTGTCCGAAAGCTTGGAGTACTCGTTTTCCAGCGCCAGCACCGCGCTCAGCTGCCCCAGCAAACGCTCAATCTCCTGCCGCGAGTAGTGATTCACGCTCTTGAGCCGGTTCTTCATGTCGGCCTTTACTTCTTTGGAAGGCTTTAATTTTAGTTTTGATTTTGCCATTACAGATTCAGTTCCTTTCGTGGTTGCTTTTTGAGGGAATCTATGATATGATAAGAGAACAAGCAAAAATGATGGGAGATGTTCCTGTGCCCAAACGCGACGATTACATCCGCTGGGACGAATATTTTATGGGCATTGCCCTGCTTTCGGCCTACCGCAGCAAAGACCCGCGCACCCAGGTGGGCGCGTGCATTGTCAACCGCCAAAACCGCATCATGTCCGTGGGCTACAACGGTCTGCCCACCGGCTGCAGCGACGACGAGTTCCCCTGGGACAACGACAAATACCCCTATGTGTGCCACGCGGAGCTAAACGCCATCCTCAACAGCGGGGGCCGCAGCCTGGAGGACTGCATCATCTACGTGGCTTTGTTCCCCTGCTGCGAATGCGCCAAAGCCATCCTCCAGTGCGGCATCAAAGAAGTGCGCTACCTCAGCGACAAATACGCCGCGGACAAACTGTTTGTTGCCAGCCGCAAGATGTTCGACGCCGCCGGTGTGCGCTATACGCAGCTGGATTTCCAGCGGAAAAGCATTGTGATTGACTTGGACGCAGCGCATGTTTAAAGTGATTCGCGCAAAAAAACATGGCCGCTGTGCGCCGCGTCGTTTCGCGGCCTATCTCCGCACCTCCAGCACCACCGGGCAATGGTCGCTGCCATATACCTCGCTCAAAATCGCTGTGCCGGCCAGCATGGGCGCAAAGCGGCGGGAACTGAGCCAGTAATCGATGCGCCACCCCACGTTGCGTTCGCGCGCGCCGCCCATGTAACTCCACCAGGAGTATGCCCCTTTTTGGTCGGGAAAAAACCAGCGAAAGGTATCGATAAACCCGGCGGCAAGCAATTCTGTCATTTTTCCGCGCTCTTCGTCGGTAAAGCCCGCGGTTTTGCGGTTGGGGCCGGGGCGGGCAATGTCAATTTCCTCGTGAGCCACATTCAAGTCGCCGCACACGAGCACCGGCTTGCGCTTGTCTAGTCCCAGCAAATACGCGCGGAACGCGTCCTCCCATTCCATGCGGTAGGGCAAGCGTTCCAGCTCTCGCCGGGCGTTGGGCGTGTAGCAATTCACCAAAAAGAACCCGTCAAATTCCAGGGTAATCACCCGACCTTCGCGGTCGTGCGCCGCAATGCCAATGCCACAGCTTGCGTTGGTTGGCGCAATGCGGCTAAAAACCGCCGTGCCCGAATAGCCTTTCTTTTCTGCCGGGTGCCAAAACACATGGTATCCCTCCGGTGCAAAGTCCACTTGTTCCCGGGCGGCCTTCACCTCCTGCAGGCATACTATGTCGGCCTCAAACGCGGCAAACGCGTCCGCAAACCCCGTCTTCAGCCCCGCACGGATCCCGTTGACGTTCCACGAAATCAGCTTCATTCCGCCGCCTCCGCACCCGCCGCCGGTTCTTTGGCTTTTTTGAATATAAAAAACTTGCTAAAGATATAGTTCATTATCAGCACAACAACCGAAATGCAAAGCCACTTGGCAATGAACCGAAACGCGTCCTCCGCACGGTGCGCCTTGCCCAGCAGCAATGTGCTCAGCACGGGGACGCCATACAGCCCCAGCCGTGCGCTCCACACTTGCCACCATGGTGCAAACCAGTGCTCCACCGACTTCCAGAGCCAATCAAAAAAGAGATACGTGAACGAAAAATCCATCGCAAACGAGAGCACCCGCGCCGCCGTGAAGGCCGACGCTTCGCGCAGCACCGTTCGTTTTTCCCAGCTGTGCTGCTGGAACACCCACACTTTGTTGCCAAGGAACGCCACCACCAGCGCCGTCACAAACCCCAGCGCAGTGCTGATCAGATAGCTATGGTCGCCCAGCCGGGGCTGCAACAGCAGTTCCAACCCCTGATACACCCCCAGGTTCACAATGGTGGTGAGCCCGCCCACCAGCATATATACAATGTACTCACGAAACCTGCCATAAAACGCCTTGTACTTGTCTTTCAATGTCACTTCTCCTCACAGAAAAACAGAGGGCCGCATCTTAAAACGC
>JAITBA010000075.1 GCA_031283835.1 Oscillospiraceae bacterium | reverse complement strand
GGCTGCTGGTGGAGGGGTTTGGCGAGGGGCTTTTGCTCGATGTGCGCGCCTACCCCGCGCGGCCGGTGATGGAGCCGGAAAACGACCGTGTGCTGCGCGGCCCGCGGGAGGGCTTTGTTGAAACGCTGATTCACAACACCGCCATGCTGCGCCGCCGCATTCGCGACCCGCGCCTGACCATGGAATTGCTGCAGGTGGGCCTGCGCTCGCACACCGATATTGTGCTGTGCTATTTGGACGGCGTGGCGGACGAGAGGATTATTCAGAACTTGCGCGAAAAGCTGCGCGGCATTCGCGTCAATACGCTAACCATGGGGCTAGAAAGCCTGACGGAGTGTATGTCGCGGGGGCAATGGTGGAATCCTTTTCCGCGGGCGCGCACCACCGAGCGGCCCGACTGCGCGGCGGCCGGCGTTGCCGAGGGGCAAATTATGCTGCTGATGGACGGCACCCCCGCCGGGATGATTTTGCCCACGGGCATTTTTGATTTTTTGCAGGACACAAACGACTATTGCTTTCTGCCCGTCACAGGGGCGTATCTGCGGTGGCTGCGGATGGTGGTGGGGGTGCTGACCACAGTGCTTACGCCGTTGTGGTATTTTAGCCTGACACATGCCGGTTTGCTGCCGGATTGGCTGGAATTTTTAAAAATCCACAAACCCATTGGGGTGCCGGTTCTGCTGCAATTTTTGCTGATTGAGCTGGTGATTGGCACGCTGAAGCTAGCCAGTCTAAACACGCCCAGCGCGCTGAGCGGCTCCTTTGCGGTGGTGGGAGCCATGGTGCTGGGGCAGTTCGCGGTGGAATCGGAACTGATGATGCCCGAAACGCTGCTGGTGATGGCTTTTGTGGCGATTGCGAACTTTGCCCAGCCAAGCTATGAGCTGGGCTACGCGCTGGGCTTCACGCGGGTAACCATGCTCGTGCTCACGGCGCTGTTTGGTCTGTGGGGCCTGTTGGGGGGCGTTGCGCTGCTGCTGCTGGTCGTCAGCGTGACCAAAACCGTGGCGGGCACAAGCTACTGGTACCCCCTTATTCCGTGGAACAGCAAAGCGTTGGGGCGGCTGTTTTTGCGCAGACCAATTTCGCGGGAGAATTCGTGAGGGAAGAATAGGCCAGTGTTTCAAGGCGGTTTTAACCGGCATTTGCGTTGGATTTGCGCGGGTTTTTTATTGCACCCCAAAAAAACGCGCGGCGTTGCCCCAAAAAAGATGGTCCCGTGTTTGCGGCGCAAGGCCCTGTTCCGCCAAAGCCCGGTTGAGGGCGGGGAGGGTTTCGAGTCCGGCCATAGCGGGGTGCACGTGGCAGCCGTCAAAGTCGGTGCCCAGCGCGATGTGCGCCGCGCCGCCCAGCTGCAGCAAGTGCTTGCAATGCGCCGCGACAGCGTTGGCATCGCGGGTGCCGCCAAGAAATTCCGTGCAAAAATTCAGGCCAACAAGGCTTTGAAGCGAAAAAATGGCCTGCAGCTGCTCGTCGTCAAGGTTGCGGCGGTGCGGGTGCACGGCAGCGCAGTTGGAATGGCTGGCAACCACCGGCTTGCCGCAACGCGCGGCCAAGTCAAGCACCTCCCAAAAACCAGCGCGGTTCAGGTGAGAAACGTCCGGCACCATGCCAAGCAAAAACATTCGCTCAACCGCTTCTTTGCCAAAAGGCTTCAGGCCCAGCCGCGGGTCGCAGGCCGCGCCATAGCCCAGCTCGTTTTCGCCGTTCCAGGTGAGCGTAATGAGCTTGAGCTGCCGTGCCTCGCGTGCTTCGAGGCGGCGCAGGTCGCCCGCAAGGGCGTTGGCGTTCTCAAGGGCAAAAAAAGGTGTGCAGACGCGTGCAATTTGGGGCAGCTGCGCTTGATAAAAAGCGGCGCAGCGGCAAAAATATGCCCAGGCGGCGGGGCCGTGCAGGGTATCGGGCACAAAGGCGGCAAAAACCTGCGCCCAGCGCTCAAACGCGGCAACCCCTTTTTTGAGGGACACATGCCCCGGCGCACAGGCCAAGCCGGTTCCTTCCTTCATGCATTTGGTGAGCGTATCACAATGCAGGTCAAACAAACGCAAAACAAAGCACCTCCCCTTCATGTGTATGCGGGGGAGGCGCTTGATAGATGAATCGAAAGATGTAAATATCAATCCAGTGAGTATAACCGCCCCGCGGATGTAAATATAAATCGAAAGGTATAACCGCCCCGCGTTCTGCTCAAAATAACGAAGATAACTTTTTTGTGGAAGGCGGGGCGTGTGTTATGATTAAGGGCGTGAACCACCGGGTGATTGAGGTGATGGAAAGCGAGTGCGAATATTTTGAGCGGGTGATTTTTTTTGTAAAACCGGCCTATTCGGCGTTGAGCGAGGGCACGCTGCGAGACAGGGCGCGTGCCGTGGCGCAAAACACCAGCGCGCCGCCCCCCAGCAAAGTGACGCAAGCCCGCTTGATTTCGGGGTTGCTGCTGCTGCTTGCGGCGGGGCTTGGCGCCGGGTTGGCGCTGGCGCTAAGAGGATTGTTGGCGCGGTGAGCCTTTGACGGCGCGCCGCGTCGTTTGCAAAAGCGCAAAAAACAGTTGCAATTCGTCTGCGTTTATGTTAGAATTATATTTTAAAATATAAGGTGTCTTTTTGGGCGTTGTTGGAATACGATGCAGTGGAACACATATTTTTCTTTATATTACGAAAGGATGAGAAGAACCATGGCAGAATTTACGTATGAAATTGTGGAAGAGCTGGGCGTGTTGAGCGAAACCACCCGTGGATGGACCAAGGAGTTGAACCTGATCAGCTGGAACGGGCGCGAGCCGAAGTACGATATTCGCGAATGGGCGCCGGCGCACGAAAAAATGGGCAAAGGCGTAACCCTGAGCGGCGACGAGGCGGCAGAGCTCAAGCGGCTGCTGGCCTTGGTCGATTTTGATTCGACAGACGAGGAAACTAGGGCGTGTTGACACTAACGCTCAACGCCCTAGCAGTTCCACATAACCTTCAGCAGGGAACTGCTATAACAAAAGGCACAGAGGCGGTCTGCCTGGCCGCCCCTGGCGCGGCAGGGGGGAAAAGGTGAAACGCACAGCGGCAAAAAAAATGGTGGCAGGGGTGTTTGTGGGCGGAATGATCGGCATTTTTTTGTTCGATATCCTTTCCGTGCTGTTGAGCAACGCCTACGAAAAACGTTACCCGGTGCGGCCGGCGGCGTGGGAGAGCATCGAATTGCAAAGCCCGGGCGACCGGCTGCATTTTTTAAACACAGACAACGCCGACTGCATCCTCCTCGAAAGCCAGGGGCACTTTGCCATGGTCGATAGCGGCTGGGGCGGCAACAACCCCAACAAAAGCGCTAAGCGCGCGGGCTACGAAGCACGCATTTTGGCATACCTAAAACGCGTTGGCGGCACACACCTCGATTTTGTTCTGCCCACGCACTTTCACTACGACCACGCGGGCGGTTTTCCGGCAATTTTTGCAGACCCTGCCATAACAGTGGACACCGTATATCTGCGGGAATTGCAGACCGGCAACCAGCTAAACTACGAGCTGAAGGACTGGAGCATCGAGGAAATCCGCGCGCAAATCGACACGGCGGCCCGGGCGCGGCGCTTCAAAATCGAAACGAATTTACCTCTCGGGGCCTTTCGGTTGGGCAACTTTGTTGTGCAATTTTTAAACTGCGACAGCTATAGCAACAAAAAGCTGCGGGGCGAGAACGACAATTCCACCCTTGTGCTGCTCACGCTTGGCAAGTGGCGCGGGCTGCTGACAGGGGACATGACGGCCCTGCACGGGCTAGAAAAAGAGATAGCGGCCCAGGTGGGCGGCGCACTGGATTTGCTAAAACTGCCGCACCATGGCTACGCGCTGAGCAGTTCGGTTGCCTTTTTGCGGAAGGTGCGGCCCAAGCTGGCGGTTTTAACCAACGATTTGGGCAAGATGTATCCCAATGTGCGGTGGAACCTGGCATACGTGGGCCGGTGCCCTGTGCTTTCTACCGTGCGCGAAAACGGCGTGGTTGTGTCGATTAACAAAAACGGGCAAATGTTGGTGACGGGAAACCTGCACCTGGAATAAATAGAACAAAACATTGCCATTGTATGGGAAATTCCCCAATATTGGTGGAAAATTCGGTGGATAATGTGGATAACAACGGCGTATTGTCCAAAAACGAAGGGGAAACGCCGGCGAAAATTGGAGGCAAAACAAAATGCACGAGGAGCAGCTGGCGGCGCTGGCGGCGGCGGTTTTTGCAACGGACATGCCGGCGCCTGCATTTTTTGAGGAGAAGTATCCGGCGCGGAATTTGCCGGAGGGGGCGGTGGTGGCACGGTTCTCGCCCAGCCCCAC
>JAITBA010000048.1 GCA_031283835.1 Oscillospiraceae bacterium | reverse complement strand
AAACTCGGCCTGACGCAGCACAAATTCCCCTGGGAAGCCTGAACAAAAACACGGGAGGCGTGCGGGCTATGCCCCGCAAGCGCATGTGACAGATTATTTTAGGAGGACCATGACAATATGGATTACGCAAAAGAATCCCTGCGTCTGCATTATGAATGGAAAGGCAAGCTGGAAGTCACCCCCCGCGCCGACGTGAAGACCAAGGAGCAGCTTTCCCTGGCCTACACCCCGGGCGTGGCGCAGCCCTGCCTCGAGATTCAGAAGGACGTAAACAAAAGCTACGACCTCACCCGCCGCTGGAACACCGTGGCTGTGGTGACTGACGGCACCGCCGTGCTGGGCCTGGGCGATATTGGCCCCGAGGCCGGCATGCCCGTCATGGAAGGCAAATGTGTGCTCTTTAAGGCCTTTGGCAACGTGGACGCCATCCCGCTGTGCGTGCGCAGCAAAGATGTGGACGAAATTGTGCGCACAGTGGAACTTTTGGCAGGTTCCTTCGGCGGCGTAAACCTCGAAGATATCGGCGCGCCCCGCTGCTTCGAAATTGAGCGCCAGCTCAAAGAAAAGTGCGATATCCCGATTTTTCACGACGACCAGCACGGCACCGCCGTGGTGTGCGCCGCCGCCGTCATCAACGCCCTAAAAATCACCAAAAAAGAACTAAAGGACTGCGTGGCGGTGTTTAGCGGTGCGGGTGCCGCGGGCGTGGCCATCGCCAAGCTGTTCCTCAGCATGGGTATCAAAGATATTCTTATGACCGACCGCAGCGGCATTGTGAGCGCGCAAAGCGCTTCCAACGCCTCCAAAGCGGAACTGGCAAGGATTACCAACAAAGACGACCGTAACGGTACTTTGGCCGACGCCATGCAGGGCGCCGACATTTTTGTGGGCGTTTCGGCCCCCGGCATTGTCACCGAAGATATGGTCAAAAGCATGAACCCGGGTGCGATTGTTATGGCCATGGCCAACCCTGTGCCAGAAATTATGCCTGACCTGGCTCTGGCCGCCGGCGCTGCCGTCGTCGGCACCGGTCGCAGCGATTTTCCCAACCAAATCAACAACGTGCTTGCTTTCCCCGGCATCTTCCGCGGCGCGCTCGACGTCCGCGCCAGCGACATCAACGAAGAAATGAAGATCGCCGCCGCCCACGCGCTGGCCGGTCTTGTTTCCGACGAAAATCTCAAGCCGGACTTCATCATCCCCCAAGCCTTTGATGAACGCGTTGGCCCGACCGTGGCCGCCGCCGTGGCCGCCGCCGCCCGCAAAACCGGCGTTGCAAGAATTTAGATCGCGCCCAAACGCTTGCATGGGCATGCCTTTGCTCTCGCGTCGTGGGTGCATTAAAAATAGTATAGATCTAAGGAGCGATCTCTGTGCAGCTGAACAACCAAAGCAAAACGCCGCCCCGCAAGCGGCCGGAACTGCTGCTGACGGCAGCGGCGCTGGTTGTTGGTGCCGCTGTTTTGGTGGCGCTGGGTCTGCATGGAGGTTTTTCGTCTGCCGCGCAGACCACGGCCCCCAGCAGCACAAGCGTTGCCGGCCAAAACACAAACCCCCTCGAGACGCAAGCCGCCGCGTCTGTGCAAGGCACGACCACCGCGCCGCCGGGCGCCAGTTATGTTGTGGGCTACACCGGCGTCGTAGTGGTGAACGAGCAGCCCTATGCCGCGAAGAATACAGGTGCCGCTACGCCCGAAACCAAGGCCCCGCAATGGCCGGTGAACTTAAACACGGCCACGCAGACGCAGCTCGAGACCCTGCCCGGCATTGGGCCAACAAAAGCCCGGGCGATTCTTGCCTGGCGGTTGGCGCACGGCGGATTTTTTAGCCCGCAGCAGTTGCTGGAAGTAACTGGAATCGGCGAAAAAACGCTGGAAAAATTGCTGCCTTTTATCACAATTTAGACCAATTTTAAGCCATAGAATGAATAAAACATGAATCATTGATGATATAGATATTGACAAATGCGCTTTTTTGATGTATCATAGATGCATAGGAAAATCTGCATGCAATTGCAGGCAGGTGCGCACATACGCTTGAATGATTGGAAAGGTGTTTGTTTTGACTGGAACTTCAGTGATTACCGGTGCAACCGGGCATATCGGCTACGCGCTGGTGCAGGAACTCTTGAATCGCGGGGAGCGGCTGCGGTTGCTGCTGCGCAAACCCAGCCCTCTGTTTAACGCGCCGGACCTGGAAATTGTGCAAGGCGACATAACAGCCCCCGCAACGCTGCGCGAGGCCTTTGCGGGCGCCGAAACAGTATATCACCTGGCAGGGCTGATTGAAGTGGGCAGCGACAACGACAACGAAGTGTGGCACGTGAACGTGGATGGCACCCAGAACGTGATTGCCGCCTGCAAGGCCTGTGGGGTGCGCCGTCTGGTCTATTGCTCCAGCGTGGACGCCCTCCCTCCCGCGGCCGACGGCGTGGTGATGACAGAAATCGAGAATTTTCAGTGCAACAGTGTCAATGGGACCTATGCCAAAACCAAGGCCGTGGCCACCCAGGCGGTGCTCAACAGTGCCTGCGAGGGCTTTGACGTGGTGGTGGGTCACCCCAGCGCCTGCATTGGCCCCTACGACTTTAAGCAGAGCAACATTGGCGAAATGGTGCGCATGTTCATGCGGTTCAAGTTCCCCGTAACCATGCGCTTTGGCGGCTACAACTTCGTGGATGTGCGGGATGTGGCCCAAGGCCTTGCCGCCTGCGGCGAACGCGCCCTTGCGCCCTCCGGTTCGTGCTACCTGCTCACCGGCAACTACCACACCACCGGGGAATTCATTGCCATGCTGGCGGAGCTCAACGGCTACGACGCGCCAAGCATTGCGCTGCCCCGCACCCTGGCCGAGGCATCGGCCCCTATCGCGGAACGTTACTACAAAATCTTCGATAAAACACCGCTGTTCACCCGCTATTCCCTGCGCAAAATCATGGAAAACGGGTTGTTTAGCTACGAAAAAGCCACACAGGAACTCGGCTACTGCCCCCGCAGCGCGCAGGAATCGCTTCGGGATATGATTGCCTGGATCCATAAAAACGAGGAAGAAATTGCAGCCTAACGCAAACGAACCCGAACGCGCCGCCCTTGCGGCGGTGGATACCGGCGCGCACAACCCCGAAGAATCCCTGGCAGAGCTGGCGGAACTCGCCCGCACGGCCGGGGCCGTGGTTGTTCTCGAGGTTACACAACAACGCGAAAGCCCCGACAACGCCCTCTATTTTGGCAAAGGCAAGCTGGAGGAACTCAAGGCCGCGTGCGAAGCGCAGGGCATTGATCTGGTGATTTTTGATGATGAGCTAACTCCTTCACAGCAAAAGCACATCGAAAAACAGCTCAACCCCTCCGAAGGGCAATACACCGACGAGCGCAAAACATGCATCCGCGTGGTGGATCGCACCATGCTCATCCTTGATATTTTTTCGCAGCGGGCCCAAAGCAGCGAAGGCAAGCTGCAAGTGGACCTGGCGCAGCTGAAGTATTCGCTGCCGCGGCTCACCGGGCAATGGTATGGCCTTTCGCGCCAGGGCGGCGGCATTGGCACACGCGGGCGCGGCGAAACCAAATACGAAACCGACCGCCGCCATGTGCAAGCGCGCATTCGCAAGCTCGAGGAGCAGCTGAAAGGCCTGGAACAAAAACGTGCCCTGCTGCGCGCGCGCCGCAAAAAAAACCGCGCCGAGGTTGTGGCCATCGTCGGCTACACCAACGTGGGCAAATCCACTCTGCTCAACACGCTCACCAGCGCGGGTGTGCTGGCGGAGGTTAAACTTTTTGCCACGCTTGACCCAACCGCGCGCGCCCTGACCCTGCCCGGCGGCCGCAAAGTGATGCTTGTGGACACCGTGGGCCTGGTGCGCCGCCTGCCCCACCATCTGGTCGAGGCCTTCCACTCCACCCTGGAGGAAGCCGCCAGCGCCGATGTGATTCTGAACGTGTGCGACATCGCCAGCCCCGGCTGTCAAGAACAGCTGCGTGTGGCTGCCGACACCCTGCACAGCCTGGGTTGCGACGCTATCCCCGTGCTGCGTGTGATGAACAAGTGCGACCTGGCCCCGCCGGGTGTGTTTTTTGGTCCGGGCAGCGTGTCCGTTTCTGCCAAAACCGGCGCGGGTCTCAACACCCTGCTGCAAGCCATCGAAGCCTTGCTGCCCCAAAATCGCCGCGCGATTAGGCTTTTGCTGCCCTATTCTCAAAGCGCCTGGGGTGCCAAATTCCGCGCCGAGGGCCGCGTGGATGCCGAAGAATTCCGCGAAGACGGCATTTACTACGAAGCCCTGGTGCCCGCGCAATGGCTTTCTGCGCTGGGAGAATGGATTCTGTAAGCGCACGGCGGCGCAGATAAAATTTTTCTTGACAAATGACGCAAAAGCGTGTATAATTAATTTTGTTTGACAGGCAAGAAAGCGAAGTAATTAACCAATGGTTCTGGACGTAAGCGCGATTTTTAACACACCGGGGATGACACTGCCCTTCGCGTTCGATTTGCCGCAAGGCGAACCCTATGACACACTGCCGTTTGCGCGGCCGGCCCACGTTGTGGGGCAGGCACGCAACCGGGTGGGAATTGTGGAACTCACGGGCACGGTGCAGGTGTGTTTGCATGCGCTGTGCGCCCGCTGTGCGGTGTCTTTCAATTACGAAACTGCCGTGCCATTGGAACACACATTGGTCAATACCCGCGAAAGCGAAGACAGCGACGAGCTGATTTTCATTACGTCCGATCGCTTTTTGCTGGATGAGCTGGTGTGGGAAGACATTGTACTTTTTTTGCCCAGCCGTTTTCTTTGCAAGCCCGATTGCCAGGGCCTTTGCCCCCGCTGCGGCCAGAACCGCAACGAGAGCGTCTGTAACTGCAAGCCAAAAGCCGACCCGCGTCTTGCAGCCCTGCGCAGTTTGTTGCCTGAATAAATTCTAACACAGGTTCCAACTAATCTAGGTAAGGAGTGAGATAAAATGGCAGTACCGAAGCGGAGAGTTTCTCACGCCCGGCGCGACAAGCGTCGTTCCAGCGTATGGAAGCTTGATCCTCCCGCACTGGCAAAATGCCCTAGCTGCGGCGAGTTCAAGTTGAGTCACCGTGTTTGCCCCGCGTGCGGGCAATACAAAGGCAGGCTGGTTGTGAAGAAAGAAGAAGCATAAGATTTCTTGTGCCGCAAAAAAGCGCCGGTGACGCAACTGCTGTCACTGGCTTTTTTGCGAGAGATTTTTTAGTAACCGCCCTGCCCTTTATGCGAAAGGAATTTATATGCCCGCAAAAATTCTGGCGGTTCTCCCCAACACCCCCGCGCACAAGCGCCGCGTTGCACCGGGGGATATCTTGCTGCAAATCAACGGGCACAACATTGGCGATGTGCTGGACTATCGCTTTTTTGCGGCCGAAACCAGGCTGCTGCTCACGCTGCAAAAGCCGAACGGCAAAATCGCTCATGTGCGCGTTAAAAAAGAGGAATATGAAGACCCGGGCCTGGAATTTGACGACGGCTTGATGGACGCACAGCGGCACTGCAAAAACAAGTGCATATTCTGTTTTGTTGACCAGTTGCCCAAAGGATTGCGCAGCACGCTCTATTTTAAGGACGACGACGCTCGCCTGGGCTTTTTGTTCGGCAATTATATTACGCTGACCAACCTCACCCCGCGCGAAGTGCGGCGCATTTGCGCCATGCGTCTTAGCCCCGTGAACGTTTCTGTGCACACCATGCACCCCGCGCTGCGCGCCCAAATGATGGGCAACCCCCGCGCGGGCGAAAGTCTTTTATATCTGCGGCAATTTGCCGCCGCGGGTTTGCAGCTCAACATGCAGCTGGTGCTGTGCCCCGGCTGGAACGACGGCGACGCGCTGCGCGATTCGCTGCAAAAGATTTTGGCGCTGCCCACGGTGCAAAGCGTGGCCGCTGTGCCGGTGGGCCTCACAAAGCACCGCGAAGGCTTGCCCGCGCTGCGCCCCTTTTGCCCCAAAGAAGCACAAAGCGTGATTAACATTTTGGCGCAAGCAGCCGCTCGCTGCGCCAAAGACGGCACGCCGGCCGCGACCCCGCCCGATCTTTGCGCGTCTGATGAATTTTTTTTGCTGGCCGGGCAAGAACCCCCGGGACCGGAGTACTACGGCGGCTTTCACCAAATCGAAAACGGCGTGGGCCTTTGGACCGACTTTAAGCTGGGGTTTTTGTCGGCGCTAAAAAACAAAACGCCCGCCGGCACCGCGCCGCCTCCTGTTGTGCTGGCCACGGGCACGGCCGCCGCGCCGCTGTTGCAATGGGCCGCCGACGCGGCGCAAAATGTTGGCCATGCCGTCAACGCAACCATAAGGGCCATTCGTAACGATTTTTTTGGCGATACCATCACCGTGGCCGGCCTGCTCACCGGCGCGGATGTGGTCGCGCAGCTGCGCGGCAACACATTGGGCAAGCTGCTGCTGCCCCCCGCCATGTGCAACGCCGACGGCCTGACGCTGGACGGCATGACTATAGAAGAAATTTCGCAGGCCCTGGGTGTGCCGGTGCAAATGCCGCAAACCCCAGAAGCCCTGCTTGACGCCATCACAGGAGGAACCAACGCATGAAACTTGGAATCGTAGGCCTGCCCAATGTGGGCAAAAGCACGCTGTTCAACGTGCTCACCCAGGCGGGCGCGCAAAGCGCCAACTACGCTTTTTGCACCATCGAACCCAACGTGGGCATGGCCGCTGTGCCCGATCCGCGCCTGCAAGCCTTGGCAAAGCTATATCACCCGCTAAAAATTACCCCCGCCGTGATTGAATTTGTGGACATTGCGGGTCTGGTGCGCGGCGCTAGCAAGGGCGAGGGCCTGGGCAACAAATTTCTGTCGCACATTCGCGAAGTCGACGCCATTATCCACGTGGTGCGCTGCTTCGAGGACGACGACATTATCCACGTGGAGGGTGACATCGCCCCCGCGCGGGACATTGAAACCATTGACTTAGAGCTGATTTTTTCGGACATGGAATTGCTGGAGCGACGCGTGGAGCGCGGCGAGAAACAGCGCAAGGTTGGCGGCAAAGCGGCGGCGGCCGAGTTGGAACTGTGCAAACGGCTCTACGCCCACCTCGAAAGCGGCCGGCCTGTGCGCACTCTCCCGCTCAGCGCGGAGGAGCAGACCATTGTAAGCGAAATCGCCCTGCTCACCAGCAAACCCGTGATTTATGTGTGCAACTTTAGCGAGCAGGATTTCGCCGCCGGGAACATTGAGGACAACGCCAACTTTAAAGTGGTGCAAAAAATCGCAGAGCGGGAGACCGCGCCGCAAGTGCTGCCGGTTTGCTGTGAGTTGGAGGCGCAATGCGCCGAGCTTCCCCCCGAGGAGCGCGCGCTGTTTTTGAGCGAAATTGGCGTGGAAAGCGGCGGCTTGGACCTTCTGGTGCAGCGCAGCTACGCCCTGCTGGGGTTGATTTCTTATCTGACCGCCGGGCAACCCGAGGTGCGCGCCTGGACCATCACCCGGGGCACCAAGGCCCCCCAGGCCGCGGGCAAAATCCACAGCGACTTTGAGCGTGGCTTCATCCGTGCGGAAGTGATTGCCTACGAAGACCTCCTTGCCTGCGGTTCCCTCCCCGCCGCCAAAGAAAAGGGCCTTGTGCGCAGCGAGGGCAAAGAATACGTGATGCAAGACGGCGATGTGGTGCTGTTCCGCTTCAACGTGTAGCGCAGGCGATGCTTTTTGTGCCGCCATCGTTAAGCGGCCAGCGCGCTGTGTGTGGTTATTGTGCACAGGCAAGCTAGACACGGATGAAGCAATTGCATTTTTAACAGTTTTTTTGGCGAATAGGCCTATTTGTTTTGTTGTTTTGCAAGAATCAAAAATACTTCCTGCAAAAGCGTTGACAAACTATAAGAACTGTGCTACACTAGGAACAAGAACAGCAACGGCGCTGTACGCCTTTTTTATTTAAAGGTGTGCGGCGCTGTTTTGTTGTTTATATAAGGAAGGAGATTCTTTTCGTATGGAACAAATGAAACAAGTCTTCGCAACCCTGGATGACCTTTGGGGCCTTTGGTTCCTCATTGGCGCGGCGCTGGTATTCTTTATGCAGGGCGGCTTTGCGGCGGTCGAAAGCGGCTTTACGCGGGCAAAGAACGCAGGCAACATCACCATGAAAAACCTGATGGATTTTTGCATTGGCACGGTGGTGTTTGTGCTGCTGGGCTTTGGGCTGCTCACGGGGGCGCCCGCGCTGGGCGGGCTCATTGGCAAACCAAACCTGCAAATTTTTACGGATTATGCAAACTTCGATTTTTCCAACTTCGTGTTTATGCTCGTTTTTGCAGCCACGGCGGCCACCATTGTTTCGGGCGCCATGGCCGAGCGCACAAAATTTCTCTCCTACTGCATCTATTCCGCCGTCATCAGCCTGGTGGTCTATCCCATTGAAGCCGGTTGGGTGTGGGGCGGCGAAGGCCACTTTTTGGCCGACAAAGGTTACATCGACTTTGCGGGTTCTTCCGCACTCCACATGGTGGGCGGCATCACAGCCCTCATCGGCGCAACATTCCTGGGGCCTCGCATC
>JAITBA010000007.1 GCA_031283835.1 Oscillospiraceae bacterium | reverse complement strand
CTGGCCATCGACCCGGACGCGGAGGATATTCACACCTTCGTGGAGCAAGCGCTGACGCGGCGCATTGGCGAGGCGGGCAAGCGCCTGCACACCGGCCGCAGCCGCAACGACCAGGTGGCCACCGATATACGGCTGTTTTTGCGCGGGCAGGCGGCGGAAACACAAACGCTGCTGCAAAGCCTGATTGATGCGCTCGAAGCGCAAAAACGCAGCAGCGGCGACGCGATTTTGCCGGGCTACACGCATTTGCAGCGGGCGCAGCCCATTCGCTTTGCGCACCACCTGCTGGCATACCAAGAAATGCTGCGGCGCGACATCGCCCGTTTGGCGGACGCTGCCGCGCGCATGAACATTTCGCCCCTGGGCAGCGGCGCGCTGGCGGGCACGGGCTACCCCCTTGATCGGGCGTTTTGCGCGGC
The DNA here is from genome assembly GCA_031283835.1 of Oscillospiraceae bacterium. Taxonomy (GTDB): domain Bacteria; phylum Bacillota; class Clostridia; order Oscillospirales; family Acutalibacteraceae; genus WRMQ01. The sequence goes on along the minus strand of JAITBA010000007.1, from coordinate 5,576 downwards.
GCAGTTGGGGTTTGACGGCTACACACGGAGCACCCTCGACGGCGTGAGCGACCGTGATTTTTGCATGGAGCTGGCCGGCGCGCTGGCAATTGTGATGGTACACCTTTCGCGCCTGAGCGAGGAACTGATCCTCTGGAGCAGCTGGGAATTCCGCTTTGTGGAGCTGGACGACGCCTACACCACCGGTTCGAGCATTATGCCGCAAAAGAAAAATCCGGATCTGGCAGAGCTGATTCGCGGCAAAAGCGGGCGTGTTTTTGGCGATTTGACCGCACTGCTCACCACGATGAAAGGCCTGCCTCTGGCCTACAACAAGGATATGCAGGAGGACAAGGAGGCGATTTTTGACGCTTTCGACACGGTTCGGCTTTGCCTGGGCGCGGCTGTGCCCATGATTAAAACCATGCGGGCGCGGCCGGAAGCCATGCGCCGGGCGGCGGCCGACGGCTTTATCAACGCCACGGATTGCGCGGATTATCTGGTGGGCAAGGGGTTGCCCTTCCGTGACGCCTACAAGGCCGTAGGCGGCCTGGTGGCACTTTGTATGGAGCGAGGGGATACGCTCGAGACCCTGCCGCAGGACCAATACCGTGCCGTTTCGCCGCTGTTTGACGAAGATATCTATGACTTCGTTGCACTCGAAGCTTGCGTTGCACGCCGCTCTTTTTCTTGAATAACGAAAAAAATCAAAAAGAATTTTGGCCGCTTTGCCGTGTCTGACGGCGGTGATTTGGCGCAAGACGCGCGGCACCGCGGGTGTGCGGGAGCGAAATTTGGCAAAAGAAATCAGCGGCGAGCGCGACCTGCCCGCCGCGGGAGCAGGCGGGGAGGAATTTGGTGTGGCGGATGTGCCGTATATTGACTTGACGGAAGTACTCAACGCGAGCGGTCCGGCGGATGTGGATGCCGCGTTAAAAAACACGCAGGGGTCAAAAGAGAATGGCAAGCGGCTGGAATTTTTGGACGAGCTGCGCGGGTTTTGCGTGCTGGCAATGGTGATATATCATGGGCTGTATTTGTTGGGGCAACATTTTGGCGTGGCGCCGGCGTTGGCGGCGTACCAGGCGCTGCAGCCGTGGCAACCGGGCGTGGCGGCGATTTTTATCTTGCTTTCGGGCGTTTGCGTGCGCTTTTCGAGCAATATAAAAGTGCGGGCGCTGCAGCTGCTGGTGTGGGCGGCGGTTCTTATGCTGGTAACCATTTTGTTGCTGCCGGCCCTGGGCATGGACATGCGCGAAACCGCTGTTTGGTTTGGCGTGCTGCACCTGTTGGGCTTTTCGAAGCTGCTGTATCACTATGGCAAGGGTGTGTTCGAAAAGATACCGAAGCTGCTGGGGATGGCGGTGAGCATGCTGGCCTTTGTTTTCACTTTTGGGGGGCAACACGGCGTGTTTTCGATTTTTGGCTATGACGTAAAACTGCCGCAATTTCTCTATCAGACAAATATTTTTGTGCCTTTGGGGTTCCACAAGCCCGATTTTTATGCGTGGGATTACTTTCCGCTGTTGCCTTGGTTTTTCTTGTTTTTGTTTGCGTCCTTCCTTGGGCGCTACATGGAGGGGAAAGATAAGCTGCCCGATTTTTGCTACAAGCGCTATGTGTTGCCGCTTGGCTTTTTTGGCAAGCACGCACTGCTGGTTTATCTTTTGCATTTGCCTGTGATGGCCGGCATTTTTGTGCTGATACGATATTTGAGTAGCGGCGGTTAGCATGCGATGCCGCAAGTTTTGCTGGAAGAAAATTCCTCGTGTGAAATTTGGACACATCTATTGCAAATTCGGCAAAATATGTTATAATTAATATAACGTTGCGATTGTTTTGGGAAAAAATGGTTGCGGCGGGGCAGAGGCGCAAAGAGATCGTTTGGCACAAAGGACGCACGGTGAATGCGCGATATGTCGATAAAAATTTTCAGAATAAAGGTGGCGCAAAAAAATGACTATGCACTATGTTTCGTTATTGAAGAAGCTCCGAAGAGAAAATGGGCTGACACAACAGCAGGTCGCCGATTTTCTGCACCTGGATCGTTCCACGTACGCATATTATGAGAGCGGTCGCACAAAAATCAACATCGATATCCTCATTCGCCTGTCTCGGTTTTTTCAGGTGGGCTTGGGGCAGTTGGTGGGCGAAGATCTTCCGCCGCAGCTCAACGACAGCCTGGTGGAGCAAGCTGTGACCGACACGCTGCTGATTGACGACTCCATCACGCGTTTTTCGCACCTGACCCGCGAAGAACAGTACCTGATCATCCTTTATCGTTCTGGCACGGGGGCACAGCGGCAGACGCTGCTGAAGCAGGCAAACGCGATCACAGAGCCGGAAAAAAGAAACGCATAAGCTGCGGGTGCAGTGTGTGCCGCAAAGATGGCTATCAAGGCCGTTGTGTTTGTTTGGTGCCCAATGCACCGCCCAACAGAATAAAAAAACAACCGCCGCCGGGTTTTGGGCCGGGCGGCGGTTTTGTGTGTTGAGTGCAAAGCGCGGTCAAGCGGAGAAAACCCCCAGCAAACCGTTCAGCGCTTCGAAAATTGGCTGGTATTCGAAGTAATTGACGCCGATTTGCTTAAAGATATCGAACCACCAAGCGGCAAAGCCATTGATAATGTTTTCCTGAATCCAATCTAAAACGGTCACAAGTCCATTCAGAATGTCGTCGAGCATGTTTTTCACCTCCAATGCTTCGTGATGTGGACAAGCCAAAAACACGAGAAACAATTCTCATATTCTTATAAATATAGTATAACGTATCTTGGCGGGCTTGTCAAGATTTTTTTGCGGACGAGGAGTATATTTACAAAAAAATGCCGTTTGGACGCGGGCGCTTGATTTGAAAAAAGAACTGCGGCAGGGCGCGAATTGCCCCACCGCAGGTGGTGGAGCCTGCAGACGGACTCGAACCCCCGACCTGCTGATTACAAATCAGCTGCTCTACCAACTGAGCTATGCAGGCGATGCACTATTGCATATTATAAACTATTTTGCGGCGCTTGTCAAGACATAAAGCGGCAAAAAAATGGAGGAAAGCTGCGGCGCCCCCACTTGGAGGACGACGCAATTCATACGATTCCGCAACGAAAAATAAAGGGGCTACACATCGTCATAGCTTTTGATGAGCAGGGGCAGGGGCTGCAGGTGCGCGGGGCGCAGGGTGGTGACGGGGGCAAGATAATAGCGGATTTTTTGCAGCTGGGTGAGGTGCGCCGGCGGCGGGGGCAGCGTGCCAAAGGGCGCCATGGCCGCCAAAAAGGCGTCCCAATCCAGGATGGCGTACATGCCCGTGGTGCCGACGCCGACGCTTTCGGCCACCTCTTCCGCCGCCGCCAGCAAGTTCGGCTCCCAAGCAGGGATTTCGAGGCCGACCGCGCAATGCCGGACGGGCAGGTCTTGTGCCAAAAGTGTGAAGGCTGCCCGCACAACGCCGCACAGCTGTGCCGAATCCCGCACGTGCCAGATGTTCACGCCGTCTTTGCTGTGGTGCAGGGCCGCCAGCGCCGCAAGGGTGTCGCCCTCCCAGATGCCGCAGGGGGTTTCGCGCCACGAGCGCAGCACATCGAGCAGCGTGTTTGCGCGGTGCCGCACATGAATGGGCTGCGCTTCGAGGAGTGCTTGCGCCTGCGGAACTTCGGTGGGAGAAAGAGGGCGGGCTTGCAGGGCGGCCGGGGCCGTGTGCTGCAGGTTCCGCTTGCAAAATTGTGCGCGGCAGCACGTGCCGCCGACTTCGAACCCCCAGTTTTGGTAGCGCTGGCGCTGCCCGCCCAACACGCCAAACACGCAGCCCGCGGCGCGCATGGCGTCCATGGCCGCCTGCATGGTGGCCTGCATGTAGCCTTTGCCGCGAGAATCGCGCGACACGGCCACGTTGCCAATGCCGCCCACGCGCAGCTGTGTGCCCGCAATGTCAATGTCGCTCACATACATGCCCACGGCAGCCTTCAGCACCCCGTCCTCCCACAGGCAATAGTTGTGCGCCCAGGGTGCGTAGGATTTTTTGTAGAGCTTGGGCAGCAGGGAAAGAAAATCCCGGGGGCCTTCGGGTTCACGGAAAAACACGTCGTTTAGTAAGGCCATGAGGGTTTCGTGTTCGGGTTTGGTTGCGAGGCGTAATTCAATTTTTGGCATGGCGCTTGGTTCCTCCGATTCTTAAGCATAGGCACAACAACACAAGGGCGGCAAGCAGGCACGCGCCGTAGAGCCAGCGTGTGCGGGGCGTGAGGGCCTGCCAGACAAAATTGCTGACAGAAAACGCGCCCAGACGGCGCATGTGCCAAAAGGGCGCCAGGGCGTCGTTCCAGTAGCCCAGGGTGACCAGGGCGATGAGGGCGGCCACGTGCAGGTGTGCCCGGGGCAGCGCGTAGTAAAAAAACAGCCGCACGCCGGGGTAGTTTTTTTTGTTGGCCTCGAGCCGGGGACGCATGCGGGCAAAATGCCGATACAGCAGCAAGGCAAATAGAATATAGAGCAGCGCCCAGGCCAGACCCAGCACCAAGGACGAAAAAGGCAAATGCAGATTGCGCAGCAGCTGCTCGAGGGAGGAGTAGTTGGACAGCATGGGGAGAATTTGCAGCAGCACAGCCACGGCAAACACCAACTGCCGCGAGCGAAAGCGGTAGCAGGCGCAGGCGTAGGCCACCAGCACGCAACAGGCGCTGCCCACCAGTGCCGCCAGCAGCAGCGGCCACACGCTGCTGGAAGAAAGCAGGTCGCGGAAGGTACCGTTGTCGGCTTCGAGCAGCGTTTGCCGGGCAATGAACCGCAATGTTTCGAGGGCAGTGGCGGCAGGCGGCATTTCGCTGTGAACCAGCAAGGGGTATAGCAGGGCGGCAAGGCTGCTCAGGCAAAAACAGAAGAACAGCAGGGGAGGCTTTTGCTTGCGTGTTTGGGTTTGCGGCAGGTTTGCGGCTGTTGCCGTGCGCTGCCAGGCTGCCAAAACCGGCACGGGCGCCAGCATCACCACCACCGCAAAACCAAGAAGGGTCAGCAGCGGCTGCGCCCACACAAAAAAGAACAGCGGGAGCGCCAGGGTGGCGGCCAAAAGCCCAAACCACCGCAACGACCGCGCCCGGAATAATTGTCCCGCCTGCGCAAAGGCCCGCAGGGGGCTGCGCTGGGTTTCGTCGCTTTGGGCCGCGGCCAGCAGGCACAGGGGGAGGACGACAAGGAATTGAACCATCAGCAAAACAGAAAACACACAGCGCAGCGGGCCGGCGGGCAGCAGCGCGTGCAAATTCACCAGTCCCACCCGCAGCACCCCGTGGGAGGCGCCCAGCAGCACGCCCGCCAGCAGGCTTGTTTTGGCACAGCGCCGCATGCCGCCAAAGACCATGCCGGGCAAAAAGCCATTTTGCCCGCGCAGCACCGCCCGCAGCGCGCTCAGGCACCCGCCAACCCCAAGCGCGGCCACGGCAATCAGCAGCAGGCCCGCCAACGCACCCAGGGTATTTAGCCCGATTAAAATGGGCGTGTCGTGGGCCGCCGCCAAAATCACCCGCATAAAGATACTGTTCCAGTAGAGAAACGGCGCGCAAAACAGCCCTGCCACGCTGTTTAAAAACAGCAAGGCCCAGCGCCGCCGC
>JAITBA010000226.1 GCA_031283835.1 Oscillospiraceae bacterium | reverse complement strand
CAGCATGGAGGCTGAGCGGGCTGTGCTGGGAAGCGTTCTTATCGACCCGGCATGCCTAACATTGGTGCAGCCAATTTTGCGGCAGGAACATTTTTATTTGCCACAGCACCAGAGCATCTATGGCGTGATGGTGGAAATTGACGCCATGGGCGGCAAGCTGGACCCCCTGCTGGTGCTGGAAAAGCTCAAGCGGGACGAAGGGTATGACGAGGCGGGCGGACGCAACTATTTGTTCCAAATGGCCCAGGCCGTGCCCAGCACCGCCAACGTCGAATCTTATGCCCACATCGTCAAAGAAAAATATTATATTCGTTCGCTGATTCATGTTTCGAAAGAGATTATTCAAACCGCCGGCGCCGAAGCCGAAAGCGCCGACACGCTGCTGGATGCCGCCGAGCAGCGCATTTATGATATTCGCCAGGGGCGGGTGCAAACCGGCGCGTCGCGTTTGCGCGATATTTTGGTGGACGAGGTTTATGTGAATCTTGCCCACATTACTTCCGCCGACAAAGACCAATACAAAGGCTTTACCTCCGGGTTTTCCGATTTGGACGACTGCCTTTCCGGCATCAACCGCTCCGATTTGATTTTGATTGGCGCGCGCCCTGCCATGGGCAAAACTTCTGTGGCGCTGCGCTTGGCCCGCAACATCGCTGTTTGTGCCAAAAAGCGGGTGCTGTTTTTCACACTCGAAATGACAAAAGAGCAGGTGGCCCAGCGTGTGTTGAGCATGGAGGCCCTTGTTTCGGGCAAAAAAATGCGCACGGGGGATTTTAGCCAGACAGAGTGGAAGCAGATTGCCGACGCGGTGAGCCAGCTGAACGACTGCGACCTGTGGTTCGACGACACGTCGAGCATCACCGTGCCAGAAATTAAGGCCCGCACCCGGCGGCTCAAGGGCGTGGATTGTGTGGTGATCGACTACCTGGGGCTGATTCAAGGCGCCAAGCGCACCGAGAACCGTGTGCAGGAGGTCAGCGAAATCACCCGCAGCCTGAAGATGATGGCCAAGGATTTGAACATCCCCGTTATTTGCTGTGCGCAGTTGAGCCGTGGCACCGAAGGCCGCGGCAAAAGCCACCGCCCTCAGTTGAGCGACCTGCGCGAATCCGGTTCCATCGAGCAGGATGCCGACATTGTGCTGCTGCTGTACCGCGAAAGTTACTACCAGGACGACAGCGAAAGCGGCACTGTGGAGGTGCGCGACGCCAACACAATGGAAATCATCGTCGCAAAAAACCGCCACGGAGAAACCCGGACGGTCAACTTTGTGTGGGACGCCTCTCATACGCTCATCTTGCCCATAGACACGCAGCACGTGGAGACGGGGTATTAGGGCGTGTTGATGTGATGTTTAGGTTAGTCCAGCACGCCGTTCTCCACAGGCCCCCATTGCAGCTGCATATGTTCCACGCTGCGGGCGGTGAAGAAGTAAGCGTTGCCGCGGGCGGCAAAGAAGGCTTGCTGCGTTTTTTTTGGCAGGGGCTGGCTTTGACGGAAGCCTGAAGATTTTTGCCAGCGCAGGGCGGCGTTCTCGAAGCAGACATAGACTGTGCCGCCCTTGCAAACCAGGCCCAGCGGTTGCCCCGCGCCGCTGTTGTAGCGGAAACGCTGTTCCAGCACCAACAAGCCGGCACTGTTGTAGACCCGCAGCAGCGTGCGGTTTTCCCAGTCCTCCAGCAGCACGGCGCAGTAGCCGTTGTTTTCGGCGTCAAAGCGCTTGAGTGCGCGGCCCTCGTAGCTGAACGGCACCGCTTTGGCGTCCGCGTTGTTTTGGGCAATCCAATACACCGCCTGGTCGCCCACGGCCAGCCAGCCTTTTTGCTGTGCCGCCGCGCCATATAGCCATGCCCCGTCCAGCAGCAGGTCTAGCAGCGGCGCCTCTTTGCCGAACGAGAACACCACAAAACGGGCATAGACTTCTGCCTGCGCGGTGCCCGCCATGCAAAGGGCCAGCTGGTTTTTGTTCAGGCGCAGGGCGGTGGGGTATTCGTTTGCGCATTGCCACGCAAAGCGCTGGCGCTGTTTGTGGTCCCACACCGTCACTTCGCTGGCGGCGGTTGCCGCGCGGGTGGCTGCGGCCACATTTCCGCCGGCGTCCAGGTCGGCGCACAGCAGGGCCTGCGGCAGCGTTTTTTCGTAGAGCAAGCGTGTGCGGCTCAACAGCGAAAGGTTGCCGGATTCTCTGCTGAACAGCAGCGCGCGCCCCCCGGCGGCTTTGAGCACGGGTGCGGCGTAGGTTTGGGTACGGCGCAGGCTCTCGTAGCCGTTGCCGCTGAATACCTTGAGCTGTGTTGGTTCCAGCAGCGCGAAGGATTGCCCCAACAGTGCGCCGCGGATACTGCTGTTATAGCTGATTTCGGTGGGGAAGCCCGTGCCCTGCCGCCCTACCAGCTCCAAGCCGTCCAGCAGGCTCGAAAACCCCACCGGCCCCAGCGCCGCCCAGCTGACCACGACAACCCCGGCGGCAATCGTCAAAGCTACGGCAGCCCGCGCCAACCGCCGCAGCTGCGCTTTGCCCC
>JAITBA010000163.1 GCA_031283835.1 Oscillospiraceae bacterium | reverse complement strand
CACATCGACGGGGAGGTTTGGCACCTCGATGTCGGCTCATCACATCCTGGGGCTGTATTCGGTCCCAAGGGTTCGGCTGTTCGCCGATTAAAGTGGTACGCGAGCTGGGTTCAGAACGTCGTGAGACAGTTCGGTCCCTATCTGCCGTGGGCGTTGGAAATTTGAGGGGCGCTGTCCTTAGTACGAGAGGACCGGGATGGACGCACCGCTGGTGCACCAGTTGTCACGCCAGTGGCACAGCTGGGCAGCTATGTGCGGAACGGATAAACGCTGAAAGCATCTAAGCGTGAAGCCGCCCCCAAGATGAGATTTCCCTGGTGAATAACCGTGAGGGCTCTGCTAGACTAGCAGTTGATAGGCGGGATGTGTAAGCATGGCGACATGCGTAGCTTGCCCGTACTAATCGCCCGACAGCTTGTCCATGCGTTCTTCGTGTGGCGTACTGTAGGTTTTTTCCCTCCTCCCGCTGTTTTTCTCTATCCTTTGTTCGGTTTTGAGGGTGCGTGTGCTCGTGGTTGTGATAAATATTTTTAGTTGTTTGCAAATAAAAAGCAGCTCTAGCAACAAGGCTAGGGCTGCTTTTTCAACAAATCTTATTCTTCCATTTGGCGGCCCAAAAAGCTGGCGGCCACCTGGATGAGTTTGACCTCGGTTTGGGTGGGCATGGCGCCGCTTTCGTTCATGAGCAGAACAACGCAGCCCGAAACATCGCCGGCGCCAATGATGGGACAGGCCACGGCAGCTTCATGGTCAAGGCCTTCCACCGGGCGCAGGTGCTCGCCGTTGGGTGCGGCGATAAAACTCGTGCGGTTCTCGATGAGGGTTTCTAGGGCACTGGTTATGCGCCGGTCGATGGCTTCTTTTTTTGAAAGCCCGGCACAGGCGATTACACGGTCGCGGTCGGCGATGACCACGGGTAAATTTGTGCCGCGGAACAGCACTTCGGCATAGGGGCGGGTGGCGGAGGTCAGTTCGCCCACAGGAGAATATTTTTTAAAGATCACTTCGCCGTCGGCGTCGGTGAAAATTTCGAGCGGGTCGCCCTCACGAATACGCATGGTTCTGCGGATTTCTTTTGGTATCACTACGCGGCCCAGGTCGTCGATGCGCCGCACAATACCGGTTGCTTTCATATGCATCATCCTCACTTGAATTTTTGGGTTCAAGCATAGGGTTTCCGGGAATTGGAAGGTTATGCAGGGCTTGGGCAAGGGGATTGGTGGGAAAAATTGGGGCGCGCCCATTGTCCACTGCAGGGGCCGCCCCTTGCCGCCAAAGAGCGCCTGCACGGCTTTGCATGCGAACAGCTTGAGCGTCAATGCCTGCGGCTGCATTTTATCGGCACCCTGCGCCGCACTCAAAAAAAGAAAAAACCTTTAGTGTTCTGCGTCGCACTCAAAAAAAGAAGGAAACTTTTAGTGTTCTACGCCGCACTCAAAATAAGAAGGAGACTTTTAGTACCATGGCTTGGGTTTTGCCATCTTTGATTTCGCCATTGCGCACCATTTGCACGGCCTGGGGCAGGGGAATGCGCTCGCAGGTTAGGAATTCGTCGTCGTCGAGGTGCTGCGCGACGAAGGTGAGACCCGTGGCCAGGTAGCAGTGAATGACTTCGCCGCAGTAGCCCGGCGAAGGATAAAATTCCCCCAAGTCTTCGTAATGGGCGGCGATGGTGCCGGTTTCTTCTTGCAGTTCGCGCCGGCCGGCCGGCAGTGGGTCTTCACCGCGCTCCAGTTTGCCGGCGGGCAGCTCAAGCAGCACTTCGCCGTAGGGGTAACGGAATTGCCGCACGAACAGCAGTTCGTTTTGGTCCGTCAGTGCGGCGACGCACACGCCGCCGGGGTGCTCCACGAGTTCGCGGCGACATGGTTTTTGGTTGGGCAGCAGCGCCTCGTCGTTGCGCACGGTGATAATGTGCCCCTCGAACACCACGTGTTTTTGCACGGTGGTTTCGGCAAGGGCTTTGTATGCTTGGGGCATGATGATCCTCCTAAAAATAAAAATAAAATTAAAGTGAAAGCCCCCGGCTTTTGTGTGCCGAGGGCCGCTTTTTTTGGCTAACCTCTGTAGGGCGTTTGCAGGCGCGGTTCATCCAGCACATAGATGGAAACGCCCCGGTGGCCCCACTGGTTGCACATGGCTTCGTTTGGCATATAGAGATCGACGGTGCAGCTGCGGTTGCGCACAAAGCCGCCGGTGTCGGCCGCGATGGCATAGCCATAGACGTATTGGCCGTCGTTCGAGACGATCCACAGCTTGGTGCCGTAGGGGAATTGGTTGGGATCCACGGCGATGTGGCCGGGTTGGGGCGGCAGGCCGCTGGCGGTCATCAGGCCGTCGCTATAGGCCTTGGCGGTGCCGACCACCACGCTTTTGTAGTGCTTGGGGATGCCGTTCACAATTTCGACGGAGGAAGGCACCTTCAGGCGCGAAATTGGCGTCAGGCCAGCCTTTAGCCGCGCGGCGCGTGTGCCAATCAGCTTGATTTCTTTCACGGGTTCCGCAATAATTTCGGTGCGCAGCACGGTGGAATCCACCCGCTCGCCGTTGACGTATTTGTCGGTGTAGACGGTTTCTTTTTTGCCGTCTTTGCCTTTTTGCTGGGTTTGCACCACGCCCAGGGCCAGGTCGCCGGTTTGGCGGTTTTCGGTTTCGTAGTCGATGGTCGAGATCTTGGTGCGCTCCCGGTAGGCGATACGGCTGACGTGGATGGTCATGCCCGGCGCCAGCGGGGTTGCCGGCTCGGGCAAAACAAAGTCTTCGCCGTCAAGAGTCAGGCCGCACAATTCCAGGGCTTGGGCCACGGTGCCTTCCGTAAGGGTGAGTGTGTAGTCGTTGCCATAATCGAGCACCGCAATGTCGAACGCGTGGTTGACGACGATTTCCATGCCTTCTTGCAAACGGTCGCTGCGCGCATAGTTGAGCTTGTCGCGCTCTCCCAAAACAATGCCGTTTTCCTCCAGCAAGCGCCCCACGGAGCCGGCGCAAGAAACACGGCGGCGTTCGCCGTCCTCGATGAGCCAAACTTTTTTAACACGATAGATGCGGATCACACAGTCGCCTTCCTCGCGGAAGCCGCGCAGGTCGAGGTAGTCGTTGTTATCCAGCATAATTTCTTTTGTCCGCAGAATATCGTACGCGTCGGTTTTTGTGGTGGTCCATGTCATTTCTTTGTCGTCGTCAAGAATGACCACCGTGCGGGAATTCATTGCGTAAGCGGTGATGGAAGCGGAAAAAATCAGCAGCGAAAAACTGACAAACGCTGTGATAAAGATCCGTTTTCGGTGCGGCTTTGAGTGCTTTTTCATCTAAAATTGTCCTCCGGAACGGCGCGGCTGCGCAGATAAGTTATAATGGGAATGCAAAGCCGCGACCATAGTTGCATAGCCAACTGCTTTATTATATTACCCGATTTTCTCTTTGTCAAGTTTTTTTTTGTTTTTGAATTGTACAAAATCACGAATTTAATGCAATGTATGGCTCTTAAAACGCAAAATTATTCGAAAAAATCGAATTATTTTGTAATTTTTTAACCCTGTTTTTGTTTGAAATGTAGAAAGCGATGTTCTTTTGCATGCAAAATGATATTTTTGTTACGTTAGGTATAAATTTTCCAGATATTCCTTGCAATTGCGCGTGTTGTATGGTAAAATTTATAAAAAATGAAGACTTGAACGATTGTGAGGAATTTGGTTGCATGGTTCAAAAAGAAGTTGCGCTGTTTTGCGACGGCGCTTGCTCGGGGAACCCCGGGCCGGGCGGGTGGGGTGCGATTTTGCGCTACGGCAGCCATGAGCGTGAGCTTTGCGGCGGCGAGGCCCAAACCACCAACAACCGCATGGAACTCACCGCGCTGCTGGAGGGCCTGCGTGCGCTGAAGACGCCGTGCCGGGTGCTGGTAACAACGGATTCCTCCTATGTGGCCGACGGCATTAACAAGGGCTGGGCAAAGAGCTGGCAGCGCAATGGCTGGCGCAAGGCCGACAAAAAGCCCGCTCTCAACCCCGATTTGTGGGGCGCGCTGCTTGCGCAGCTTGACCGCCACGACGTGACCGTGCAATGGGTGCGCGGCCACAACGGCCACCCCGAAAACGAACGTTGCGACAAACTGGCTACAGCGCAGGCGCAAAAGCTTAAGGTCCGTTAAGCAATCACTTGCGAACCCACCTTTTTTTGCAGCGGGCCCATAATGTCATAGGAATCTGCGATAAATCGTGGCGCCGCATATTTTTTGTATACTCCACCCCAAAGCCGCCAATACTCTGGGCATCGAACCCACGAAAGGCGGCGAGCGGCATGAAACGCGGCAGTTTTAAGTTATATAGCCCAGGGGAGCACCGGCGACGGTGCTGGAAGCGCTTGCGCGGCGCGGCGGCTTTGGCGACGGTGCTGTTTTTGGCCAGCGTGTGCAGTTTTCAGGCACGGTGCGCGGGCATTCGGCGCGAAGTGCTGCGCTTGCACGTGGTCGCCAATTCGGAAAGCGATTTGGACCAGCAAGCCAAGCTGGCTGTGCGCGACGCGATTTTGGCGCAGGGCGCGACGCTGTTCGACGGCTCTGTTGACGCGGTGCATGCGCAAAGTGCGATTGCCCCCCACGCGGCAGAGCTGGAAGCCTGCGCGCGGCGTGTGCTGCGCCAATACGGCTTGACCTATGGCGTGCGGGTGGTGGAGGAGGAGGCGTACTTCAACACCCGCACCTATGAAGAAACGGGCGTGACGCTCCCGGCTGGGCGCTACCAAGCGGTGCGGGTGCTGCTGGGCGCGGCGGGCGGCCAAAATTGGTGGTGCGTCATGTTCCCGCCCCTGTGCCTGCCCGCGGCAGAGCCGCGCAAATCGGCCGCCACTCTCGACGCGCTGCTCACCAACGGGCAATTGCGTGTGGTGAAGAGCAACCCCAGGTATGAGATTCGATTCAAGGTTGTGGAGCTGTGGGAGTGTTTTTTGGACCGTTTGTGGAGATAGGGGGGCTGTTTGTGCCCGCAAAGGCCGCTCATACATAGAACACTTTGATTATAGCAGAGGTTGTTTTCACCTTCAGAATATGCCCTTCTTGCGTGAGTGCGGGGGCGGTGCCGTCGGCGGTTTCGACGCGCAAAAAGCCGTTGGGAAGATAAATTTCGGTTGGTAAATCGGTGGCGGCCGGGGTGTAGCGCAGGGTGAGCGTTTGCTCTTTTGTGTTCACGCGCAACGACTCAATCAAACCGTTAACCGCCGTGGGGTAGGGGCGCGACAGCACCTGCATAATTGGGTCGTTGAACGCGCCGGGGGTGTAGGCGTAGTAGGCGTTGCTCCAGCCCCACTGGTCAAATAGGTCGAGCAGGAACGCGATGTGAAAATGGTAGTCTTCGTTGGGGCCGCCGCCGCCCCATTCGCCCACTAGCACCGGCACGCCCGCACGCTGCTGATAGTCACGCGCCGCCGCGAAGATGGTGTGCACGCGTTCGTTGCTGGCGTAGGCATAAGCAGGGGTGTCCACCGTGAAGTCGTAGGCGTGCGGGGAATAAACCGCCTTGGTCTCGCCCGCGGGCACCTGCGCATGGAACGGCTGCCCCAGATTGTGATAGTAAGAATGCTCAAACATAAACAGGCCGTTGGGGGTTACTTCGCGCAGGGCTTTTTGCATGCGCGCCAAAAACAGCGTGTAGTCCAGGTGGTCGAACTTGCGCAGTTCGTCGTCGGCCGCGCCGGTGGCCTTGCGTAAGAGCCACGGATCCACCACGTCCAGCGCCGCTTGGTCGAGGGGCTGCTTTTGCAGCAGATTTTTTAGTAGGCGCAGGCGGTGCACCTTGGGGCTGGTGAGGCACGCGCTCACCAGGCTGCCCACCATTTTGCGGAAGATTTTGCCGCCCTGGTTTGGAAAGGGTTCGTTCATCACGTCAAAGCCCAGCAGGGCAGGGGAGTCGCCATAGCGCCGGGCCAGCATTTGCCACAGTGCGGCGTAGTGCGCCTGCAAGCCCTTGCCAGAAACGGGGTCATTTGCCCAAAAATGGTTGAAGCAGTTGTGCACCGCTTTGCTGAAAAAATAGCCCTCGGCCCAGACTTTTTTGGCGTGGCCGCGTTCCGCGCCGTCGGGCACGCACGCCCACAGCGGCGCGCCGTCGCCCTCGCCAATGCCAAAAGCAGAATACATATCCTGGTGCATGTCGAGGAACACGTGCACATGGTACTGTGCCGCAAGCGCCAAAATGGCGTCTATGCGCCGCAGGTATTCTTCGTCGTAACGCCCCTGCGCCGGCTCGATGAATTCCCAATTTATGCACAGGCGCAGCACGTTGAAGCCCAGTGTGTTGCACTGCTCGAAGAAATTTTCATCCAGGTCAAGCTCTTTGATTTTGCCGTAATTCAGCCCGTGAAAAATTCGTTCGCGCCCCTGTGCGTCCACAAATCGCATTCCCTTTGCGGCAATCGTGTCCATGTCATGTCCTCCTGCTATATTTTTTTGTGCGCCGGTGGGTTCTCTCTTTTGCTTTGGGGGAGCAATACTATGCGAATAGTATAGCATATGCAAAAGAAAATGGCAAATGAATTTTCCGTGATAATTACATTTTTCTGCAAAATAAAAAAGTTTCTCTTGCAATTTTTCGTGTAATGTTTTATAATATTTGAGTTGTGAAATTTTTATTTTTTGAGCGCATGGGAGGAGCAGGCATTGAATATTCTTGTGATTAACGCGGGCAGTTCGTCGCTGAAGTATCAGCTGATTCATACGCAGGACGAAACGGTGCTGGCCAGCGGCGGCTGCCAGCGTATTGGCCTTGAAGGCAGCTTTTTGGAGGCCAAACTGCCCGACGGAGAAAAATTCAAAAAAGATATCCCCATGGCGGACCACACGCAGGCGTTTTGCGCGGTGCAAGAAACGCTGACGCAGGGGGCGACCAAGGTGATTGATTCGCTGGCGGAGGTGAGCGCCGTGGGGCACCGGGTGGTGCAGGGCGGCCCGCATTTGCAAAAAAGCATGCTGGTCACAGACGAGGTGCTGGCAGAAATTGAACGGGTGAGCGAACTGGCGCCCCTGCACAACCCCGCCCACTTGCAGGGCATTCGGGCATGCTTGGAGGTGTTTGGCAGCGCGGTGCCACAGGTGGTGGTGTTCGACACGGCATTTCATTCCACTATGCCGCCGGAAGCCTATATTTTTCCGCTGCCCTATGAATACTATGAAAAGTACAAGGTGCGCCGCTACGGGTTCCACGGCACGAGCCACAAATTTGTGAGCGCGCGCTGCGCCGAGCTGCTGGGGCAGCCCCTCAAAAGCCTGAAGCTTATCACCTGCCACCTGGGCAACGGCAGCTCCATCACGGCTATTCAAAACGGCAAGGTGATTGACACCAGCATGGGCCTGACCCCTCTGGACGGGTTTCTTATGGGCACGCGCTGCGGCGCGGTGGATCCTTCGGCGGTGCTGTATCTGATGAAAAAAGAGGGGTGGAGCCCGGACGAGGCCAGCGATGTGCTCAACAAACAATCGGGTGCGCTGGGGCTGGGCGGCTTTGCGGACGACCGCGACCTGTGCGTCGCTGCCGCTGCCGGCAACGAAAAAGCGGCTCTTGCCCGCAAAATTCAGCATTACCAAGTCCGCAAGCTTGTTGGCAGCTATGCCGCCGCCATGAACGGCGTGGATGCGATCGTTTTTACTGGGGGGATTGGCGAAAATGTGCGCGATCTGCGCGCCAATGTGTGCGGCGGCCTTGCCTTTTTGGGTGTCGATTTTGATGCCGCGGCCAACGAAATGGTGCGGGAGGGCGAAATCACGAACCCCGGCAGCAAGGTGCGTGTGCTGGTGATCCCCACCAACGAAGAGATGCTCATCGCGCGGGAAACCCTCGAATTGAGCAAATAATTTTGCCCCCAAAAAAACCACCCTCGCTTTTTGAGCGCAAGGTGGTTTTTGTTTTTTGGTTTGCGCTTGTGCGCCATGATTATTGCATGCCGTTTTCGAATATGGCCTGCGCGTCTTGGGCGTTGACCACGCCGTCGCCGTCAAAGTCCGCGGCGACGGTGAACACGGCGTCAGGGTAGGGCGGGGTCCACAAGCCCTCCAACTGCAGGCGGAGTTTTTGTGCGTCCAGGGCATCGGCGCGGCCGTCGCCGTTGAGGTCACCCTTGACAGTCAGGGTGTAGGTGATGACTAGGCCTGTGGGCGAAAGCAGGGTGACGGCGTCGCCAGTGGCGGCGAAGCGCGTGTTTTCTTTGGCGTAGCCAAACGTGCCGCCAACAGCGCGCACCTTCGCGGCAAAATCAACTGCCTTTGTTTTTTCGGTAATATTTTTTACAACCCTTTCGCTCACCTCGTAGGGGGAATTATCCGCCGGTTTGAGCTGGGGTTCCAGGTCGGGGTAGCAGTAGGCGGCGTCGAGGGCCCGGCGGGTGTCCAGCATCCGATAGCTTACGCTGTTGTCGTCACGGTCCTGCGCTGCTTTGGGCGAAACCGCCTCCATTTTTAGCAGCGCGCCCACTTGCCCGCCGTCCAGCGCGGGGTTGAGCGTAAGCATCCAGGCGGCGGCGGCGGCCACCTGCGGCGCGGAGAAGGAGGTGCCCTGTGTTAGCTGGTACGCATGGTTGCCGGCGGGCAAAAACAGCTGTCTTCCCGGCGCATAAAGGCTCACCTGGTTGCCCGTGGCCGAAAAATAGGTTTGCTTGTACGCGCTGCCGGCGGCTTCGAGCGCACCCGCGACGAGGATGCGATTGCACACCATTTGCGGGGTCACATCCTCGGTGGCGCTCAGTTGGGTGTTGGTGGGGGTCACGGAGCAGAACAGGCCGTTTTTATAGGCATCGCTGCGCAGGTTCCCCGCCGATTGCACCACAACAAAATTGCTATAGCCGTAGCGGAGCATTTGCGCGATATTCTTGGCGGCGGTGGCGGCGTCTTGAGCGGGGTCGCTGGCCCCGTTTGGGTTCGCATCGGTCATAACGCCCGCCGAGAGATTCACGGCGCGCACGCCCTTGGCCAGCAGCGCGGCAATGCCGTCATAAATCACCGATTCTGTGGCGCCCTGCGCATATATGTCGATACCGTACACCTTGGCGTTCCATGCCACACCCGCAAGTCCCTTGCTGTTGTTGGCCTTGGCCGCCATAATCCCGGCAATGCCCGTGGCGTGGGAGACATTGGGGCCGGTTGGCTGCGGGACATACATTTCTTGGTCGTTGTAATACGTAACCATTTCGGCAATGCCGCCGTCGAACTCCTCGTGGTCGGCGAAAACAGTGGCGTCCAGCAGCCCCAGCGCCACCGTGCCGGGGGTTTCGTCATTGTAGTCCCAGGCCTCCGGCAGCCGCGTGGCGCCAACCCACCACTTGTTCGTCGCCTCGGTTGTGAAGCCGCTGGCCTTGAAGGGGTCGTTGGGCAGCTGCTGGGGCACAAGGCGCACGACTCTGTCGGGCGAGGCCCCCGTGACCCCCGGCATGGCTTCTAGCCGCGCGCACAGCGTTTCAATGTCCGCCAGGTTTTCCGCTGCCACTTCCAGCTCTCGCCGCCCAATGATATCCGCTTGCCCGGCCAGGCTGCCGCCCACGGCATCCATAGCGGCCTGCTTTTGTGCGTCCGTCGCCTCCCGCGCAAAATAGACCACCACAATGTTCTTCACAAACTCTGTGCCGGTTGCCGCGTCAACAGCAAAATGCGCCGGGTCGGGCCGGTAGCCCACCACAGGCGGCGGGTTCGGATCCGGTGGGTCAAACCGCACGGGGTCCGGCGCGGGGTATTCTTTTAGTAGCGGTACATACACGCCCTGTGGCCCTGTCTCCCCCGCGCGGCGGAACCAATGCCACGCCCAAAAGCTGCCCCCCGCCGCAACAACCAGCGCCAGCACAAGGGCTGCCAGGCGTTTTAAATGTTGTTTTTTCATCGGCTTTCTCTACCCTTCATTTCAATCAGCGGCCTGCGCGCGGGGATTCTTGCCGCAAGATGCCCGCGGGTGCTATGCAATTATTATAACACAGCCCGCGGCTGAATACAAGCCCGCGCGGGCATAAAAAATATGGCGCTAACGGTGCGCTTTACGCTTAATGCTTGCTCTTTTGAAAAATATGCGATATAAATGCTTGCTTTTTTGAGAAATATGTTATATAATGGAAATGAAAGAACAGAGAGGGGCGCGACATGGCAATTGCGCATCTTCGCGCGGCGGACGGGGCAGAGCAATCGGTGCTGGAGCACTTGCAGGGAACAGCCGCGTTGGCGCGGCAATTTGCGCAGGCGTTTGGCGGCGAAGATTTGGCGCAGTTTTGCGGCATGCTGCACGACTTGGGGAAGTATTCGGCGAAGTTTCAGCGGCGCATCCGCGAAGGCGGAAACAAAACCGACCACGCGACGGCAGGCGCGCAGGAGTCCAACGCGCGGTTGCGGGGGTTTGGGTGGCTGGCGGCGTATTGCATTGCCGGGCACCATGGCGGCTTGCCCAACGGCGGCCTCGAAAATGCCGACAAAGCCGATGCTTCGACGCTGGTGGGGCGGCTGCACAAGCAGGTGCAGCCCTATGGTGCTTATGCGGAGGCGTTTGACCCGCAAGCGTTTTTGCCCAAGCAGTACCCGCCGTTGCGGCCCCTTGGCAAGCAGGGGTTCACGCTTGCGTTCTTCACGCGTATGCTGTATTCCTGTTTGGTGGACGCGGATTTTTTGGACACAGAAGGCTTTATGCAGCCGGACCGCAAGCGCGCCGCCGGCACGGCAATTGCGGTGCTGGAGCAAAAAATCGACGAAAAAATTGCCACCTTTGCCGCGCCAGACAACCATCTGAATCGGCTGCGGACAGACATTTTGCACAATTGCGTCAAAAAATCAGCACAGCCACCGGGGCTGTTCACGCTGACAGTGCCCACCGGCGGCGGCAAGACTATTTCTAGCCTGGCCTTTGCGCTGAAGCACGCGCGCCGGCACGGGATGCAGCGTGTGATTTATGTGATACCCTATCATTCTATCATCGAACAAAACGCCGCTGTTTTTAAAGAAATTCTGGGTACAGAAAATGTGCTGGAGCACCATGCGGGCTTTGACTACGAAAAGCTGGAAGACGACGATTTAAAGGCGCAGCAATATCTTGCGACCGAAAATTGGGACATGCCTGTGGTTGTGACCACCACAGTGCAATTCTTTGAGTCGCTTTTTGCGCACAAATCCTCCCGCTGCCGCAAGCTGCACAATATTGCAAACAGCGTAGTGATTTTTGACGAAGCACAGATGCTGCCGCTGCCCTATCTTTTGCCCTGCGTGCGGGCTGTGATGGAACTGGTGCAAAATTATCGCACCACGTGTGTGCTTTGCAGCGCGACGCAGCCCGCCATCGGTCCTTACTTTAAAGAAATTGGCGCGGCGCAGGAGATTTGCGAAAACACACAAGCACTGTACCAAGCGTTTAAAAAGACCGAAATCCGGCAAATTGGCTTGTGCGAAGACGCGGAATTGGCCGCACGGCTGGCGGCGCAGACGCAGGTGCTTTGCATTGTGAACACACGCAAACACGCGCAGGCGCTCTTTGCTATGCTGCCAAAAGAAGAAGGTTGCTTTCACCTTTCCACGTTGCTATATCCCGCGCACCGCAGCAAGCTGATTCAAGATATCAAAGCGCGCCTGCGAGACAAAAAGCCCTGCCGCGTGGTTTCTACCAGCCTGGTGGAAGCCGGCGTGGATCTGGATTTTCCGGTGGTGTACCGTGCGCAGGCAGGGGTGGATTCTCAGGTGCAGGCGGCGGGACGCTGCAACCGTGAGGGCAAGCTGGAGGGAAACGGCAGAGTCTATACCTACCAGCCGGAAGCGCAGTATCGCAGCCGCCGGGCAGCGGTGCGCCGCCCCACCGAAGTGGCGGAAGACATCGCGGCGCGGTTCCCCGACGTTTCGGCGCCCGAGGCGATCACGGCCTATTTTGAGGCGCTTTATGCCCTGGCCGGCGAAGAAACGCTGGACCAAAAACACGTGGTAAGGCGCTTTGAGGAAGGGATAAAGGCGGAGGGCGGCAGACAGCCGTCGTTCCCTTTTGCGGAGATTGGCGCGGAATTTCAGCTGATCGAAAGCAACACATTTGCTGTGGTGATTCCCGTGCCGGGCGACAACGACGCGTTGCTGGCACAGCTGCGCGCAGGGTATCGCAGCCGTGATTTGATGCGCAAAATCCAACAATACACCGTATCGGTTTATGACTGGGAGTATAAAGAGCTGGCGCGTTCGGGCACGGTTGAACGGTTGGACGAAGCTGTGACAGTGCTTGCCTGCGCGGCGCAATATCACGCGCAAACAGGGCTTTTGGTGCGTTTTGAGGGGGGCGACGCGCTCTTTGCGTAACTGCTTTTTTTGAAGGAAAAGACAAAATAAAAAGGGGAGCTATTATGGGATATGGGATTAAAGTTGCGGTGTGGGGCGACTACGCGCTGTTCACCCGCCCCGAAATGAAGGTGGAGCGGGTGAGCTACGACGTGATGACCCCTTCGGCCGCACGGGGGATTATTGAAGCCGTCTACTGGAAACCCGCGATTAAATGGGTGATTGACAAAATCGCGGTATGCGAGCCCATTCGCTTCACCAATATCCGCCGCAACGAGGTGAAGGAAAAAATCACAGGCAGCCGCGTGAGGACCGCCATGACCAATGGCGAGCTGCCCGAGCCGATTGTTGCCGCCAAGGCCATTCAGCAGCGCGCGGCCATGGTATTAAAAGACGTATGCTACAGCATTGAAGCGCACTTTGAGTTAACAGGCAAAGCGGGCGAAACGGACACAAAAGAAAAGCATTACAACATTGCGCTGCGCAGGCTGCAAAAAGGGCAGTGCTACCACCAGCCCTGCTTTGGCTGCCGGGAGTTTCCGGCAAAATTCGCTCTGGCAGACGCCCTCCCGCACAAAGCGCCCATTGCCGAAAGCCGCGATTTGGGCTACATGCTCTACGACATGGATTTTTTGGACAAGGAAGACATTCAGCCAACATTTTTCCGCGCACGCCTGCAAAATGGCGTGCTGGACTTAACAAATTGCGAGGTGGTTCGGTGATTCTGCAGGCCTTGTGCGATTATTACGAAATTTTGGCGCAGGCTGGCGAAATTTCGAAGCCGGGTTACGGCGTAACCGGGGTTTCGCTGGCGCTGCAAATCAACGAAGCCGGCGAACTCACGCGGGTGTTTTCGCTAAAAACACCGCAGCAGCGGGGCAAAAAAACAGTGGAGGTCGAGCGGAAATTTGAGCTGCCGCTTCTCGAAAAACGAACGAGCGGCATTGCCGCCAATTTTTTGTGGGATAACGCTAGGTATGTGCTGGGCTATGACGCGAAAGACAACACAAGCCGTGCCCAGGATTGCTTTATGGCCTTCAAGGCCCTGCACCACAAATTGCTAGACCATGTGGATTGCCGGGAAGCCAAGGCATTGCTGGCTTTTTTGGACGATTGGCAGCCGGCGCAGGCGGCCAAAAGCGCGCTGTTGGCCGATTATCTGCCGATGCTTGCGAGCGGCGCAAACCTGGTCTTCTGCTTGCATTCCAGCTGCTTTTTGCATCAATGCCCCGCGATTTTGGCCGCGTGGGACACGCATTGCAGCCGGACTTCGGAACACGCGGCGACGATGCAGTGCCTGGTGACGGGCGAGCGCGCCCCGGCGTCGGTGCTGCACGCATCGCTGAAGGGCGTCCGCGGCGGGCAAGCAACAGGCACATCGCTGGTGTCGTTCAACGACGCCTCCTCCGAATCCTATGGCAAAAACAAGGGCCAGGGGCGCAACGCCCCCGTAAGCAAACGGGCGGCCTTTGCCTACACCACGGCGCTCAATTATTTGCTGGCGGGCAACAAATCGCGCCTTTATATGGGCGACACAACCATGGTGTTTTGGGCGCACAGCCCCGAAAAATGTTACGAGAACCTGTTTTTTGCGGCGGTGAACCCTGAAAAAGCCGCGGAAAAAGACGCGCAGACGGACGACGACGGCACACAGCGGGAGCTGAACGCGATTCTTTGCCATGTGATGAACGGCGAGGCCGTTGCTATGCCGCGGTTCGACCCCGAAACCCGGTTTTATATTCTGGGGCTGGCGCCCAACGCGGCGCGGGCGGCGGTGCGGTTTTTCTATGCCGACAGCTTTGGCAATATTCTGCGGAATTTGAAGCGGCACTATGACGACCTGGAAATCCAGCGTCCGCCCAACGAGCACTATGATTTGCTGCCGCTGTGGGTGCTCATGAACGAAACGGTTTCGCCCAACAGCCGCGACAAGGTTTCGTCGCCGCTGCTCACAGGCGCCGCGCTGCGGGCAATTATCAGCGGCACCGCTTATCCCGAGGCGTTGTTTAGCGCCGTGATGGTGCGCATCCGCGCGGAAGGCAGCATCACACGCGCAAAAGTCGCGATAATTAAGGCATGCTTGCTTCGCAAAAAAAATTTTGAACATAAGGAGGATTGCACCGTGGCACTCAACGACCAAAGCACCACCCCCGCCTATGTGCTGGGGCGGCTGTTTGCCGTGCTAGAAAAAGCGCAGAAAGACGCCCTGGGCGGCATCAAAAGCACAATTAAGGATCGCTATTTCTCATCGGCCTGCGCCGCCCCCGCCAGCGTGTTCCCCGTGCTGCTGCGCCTGAGCCAGCACCACATTGCCAAGGCGGATTATGGTTGGAAGTCGAGCCAAAACATTCAGAAGCTCATGGAAAAACTGGACGAAAGCAACGCGTTTCCAACGCATTTGGGCCTGAACGAGCAGGGGATTTTCATCCTGGGATACTACCACCAGCAGAACGAAAATTATGCAAAAAGCAAACAAGGGGAGGAATGAGCATGTCTTTTGAAAACGCAATTCAACACCGTTACGACTTTGTGGTGCTGTTTGAGGTGGAAAACGGCAACCCCAACGGCGACCCCGACGCGGGCAATATGCCCCGCATCGACCCCGAAACCGGCTATGGCCTGGTGAGCGACGTGTGCCTCAAACGCAAAATCCGCAACTATGTGGCGGCGCGCAAAGAGGGGGAGCCGGGCTACGGAATTTATATCCAGGAGCGGGAAGCCCTGAACATCCTCGACCGCAAAGCGCTGGCCGCCAACGGTGCGGAGGAGAAGAATATTAAAGACAAGAAGAAAGAAAATGAGGGACTCGACGAAAAATTGCGCAATTATATGTGCGGTAATTATTTTGACATCCGCACGTTTGGCGCTGTGATGACAACATTTGTTAAAGCGTATTTTAACTGCGGCCAAGTGCGCGGGCCGGTGCAGCTCACCTTTGCGCGCAGCATTGACCCCATTGTGCCCCAGGAGATTTCGATCACGCGCGTCGCCATCACCACCGAGGACGACGCCGAAAAAAAGAAGGGCGAAATGGGCCGCAAACACATCGTGCCCTACGCGCTTTATCGGGCGGAGGGTTTTGTATCGGCCAACCTGGCACAGAAGTCTACCGGGTTTTCGGAGGACGACCTGGCGCTGCTGTGGCAGGCCGTTGCAAACATGTTTGAGGACGACCATTCCGCAGCGCGCGGGCGCATGGCTGTGCGCGAGCTAGTGGTGTTTGAGCACGAAAGCATTTTTGGCAACGCCCCGTCGCACCAACTGTTCGATCGCGTGCGCGCCGAAAAAACTGCCCCGGTGCCGCGCCAATACAGTGACTACACCGTCACGGTGGACGACAGAGATTTGCCCGACGGCGTGTCTGTTGTTCGCAAAGTATGACGGAATACACAGAAGAAGAGTACCTGCTGCTTTCGGGGCTTCAGCACTTTTCGTTTTGCCGCCGGCAATGGGCGCTGATTCATATTGAGCAGCAGTGGCAAGAAAATTTTTTGACGATTGACGGAGAAATTAAACACGAACACGCGCATGACGATCATTTTGCCGCAAAGAGAGGCGATCTGGTTACGGTGCGCGGCATGGCGGTTGCCTCGCGAACGCTGGGGCTTTCGGGGCAATGCGACGTGGTGGAATTCCGCGCGGAGGAACAGGGCATATCGCTGGCGCGCTACGGCGGCACTTACGTCCCCTATCCGGTGGAATACAAAAGGGGAAAGCCCAAACAGGACGATTGCGACCGGTTGCAACTGTGCGCGCAGGCCTTGTGTCTGGAGGAAATGCTGGCCTGCGAAATTTCGGAAGGCGCGCTGTATTACCTGGAAACCCGTCGTCGCGAGCCCGTACAATTCGACGACGCGCTGCGGCAGGCCGTGTGTAGCATGGCGAAGGAAATGCATGCGTACTATCAGCGACGACACACCCCAAAAGTAAAAACGGGCACGTTTTGCAGGCAATGCTCTTTGCAGGAAATTTGCTTGCCCGTGCTCTGCAAACGCAGCAGCGCCGGCGAATACATTCGCAAGCGTTTGGAGGAAGCACCATGAAAAAGCTGCTGAACACGCTGTTTGTCACCACGCCTGCCTGCTATCTGGCGCTAGAAAACGAAACGGTGGTGGTTTGCAAGGAGGACGAAACGCTGCTGCGGTTGCCACTGCTAAATTTGGAGGGGATTGTCACATTTGGTTACACAGGCGCAAGCCCCGCGCTGATGGGTGCGTGCGCCAAGCGCGGCGTCGCCCTCACATTCCTGACGCCGAGCGGGCGGTTTTTGGCGCGCGTGGAGGGCCAAAGTCGCGGCAATGTGACGCTGCGGAAAGAGCAATACAGGGTGTCGGACGATGTGCGGCGCAGCTGCGCCTACGCACGCGGTTTCATCATTGGCAAGCTCTACAATTCCAAGTGGATTTTGGAGCGCGCCGCCCGTGATTATCCCCAGCGCTTGGAGATACACCGCCTGAAGACCGCTGCCGCGCAGATTGGTGCCGCGTTGGAGCTTGCGCGCAACTGCACGGATCTGGAGCAATTGCGCGGGGTGGAGGGCAGCGCTGCCACCGCTTATTTTGGCGAAATGGATCAGCTGATTTTGCAGCAAAAAGCTGATTTTCAGTTCAA
>JAITBA010000156.1 GCA_031283835.1 Oscillospiraceae bacterium | reverse complement strand
GCACAGAACCCACGGTCACAGCGCTTAAATTGCCCACAACCGCAATCAAATCTGCGTACCCTTTTACTCGGGTTTTAAGCACCGTGTATCCATTTTCCTCGTTTTGAAACGATATAGTTATGGCTTTCCAAAGTCGCCATCGAAACCGCAATGTTCATTTTTGCGCCCTCCTCTCCAGCCCTGCTTTTCATTAATATAGCATTGATGGATAGAAAAAGCAAGTGCGGAAATATATCCCGGAGCGTTTTCTGTCACGCTTTTGCAAGATTCGCTTAATCCATGCACCTAAATTTCTCTTGTATCCGGCAAAAACGCACACATGAGAGTGAGTGTTTTTTAAAAATCGCCATAGACATTATGCTCACGGCGATATCAGCGCAGAAAATTGTTGTGTACGAACAGCGGTAGGCATATTCGTGTCCATATTTATCGTACGGGCATCCCGTCCGTTCCTCTCTCGGATGATTGGCGTTTTGTAGTATCTGTAGTTCCTGCAAAGCCACTCAATCACTTCTCGTTTTATTGAGCATGGTTTCCAAAAGCGTTGATTTGCAAGCGGTTTTATGGTTTGGCATAAAATGCATTCACCCGTGTCGCCCTGCATGCCCTGCGCCCCGGCGACGCCCTGCGGGCCTTGGGGCCCCTGCGCCCCGGTTATGCCCTGCGAACCAGGGTCGCCCTGCACGCCCTGTGCCCCGGCTATGCCTTGCGGCCCTCTGATGTTGCCCGCGTTGACCCAGCTGCTTGCGCCCCAAACGTAGAGGTCGCCGCCGACCATATAGGCGTCTCCGGCGCTGCCGGTTGCGTGGGCTGCCTGAAGATCGGCCGGTGTGGCGTAGGAGCCAAGGATACTTACGCCGGTGCCGTCTTGTCCGTTGGCCCCGCGCGGCCCCTGCAGTCCTTGCGTGCCCTGCGATCCCGGGTCTCCCTGCACGCCCTGCGGGCCGGGGTCACCCTGGAGCCCCTGCGGGCCGGGGCAATCCACGTGGCACCGCATCGTTTAAAAATCCACGCAAATCCAACAAAAATTTCATGTGGAACCGCTGCAATGCGCGCCAACAAACTTATAATGAATACGCACCGTTTGCTGCCGGTTTGAACCAAAACTATCCGGCGGCTCCGAAATGCTGATTTTGTTGACCAGGGTCATGAGCACGGGGCGGGTTAGTTCGGTCAGGTCGCCGTGTTGCCGGAGCAGAGCCAGAAACTGCGAGGCGTCGGCTTTGTTGCTTTCGAGGTTCCGCACGGTGTCCTCGAGGGTTTGGAGGGAGCCGCACAGCGTGGTGTTCTCGGCTTCATAATCTTGCAAAAATGTTTGGAATAGCTCTTCGGGCAGTTTGCCTTTCAGGTGCTGTTCGTACATTTTTTTGATGTGCGAGAGGATTTCTGTCTGCCGTTTTCGCTGGGTCACGAGCTCTTTCTTTGCCGTCGATAACCGCCGTTCTTCGTCCGCGCACGTTGCCGCAGTGATGCGCTTCACCGCTTTATCCGTGTCACTGCCCAAAAGTTCCGCGTGTTTTTGGATATCCCGCAGGACCAATTCGCTGAGAACTTCGGCTTTGATGTGGTGCGAGGTGCAGGCGCTCGGCCCTTCCGCGCGATATCTGCCGCAGGAATAGTAATGGCCGGCGCTTGCGCGCAAGTGGTGCGCCATTTTGCGTCCGCAGTCGTGGCACCACAGCAGACCCGAAAACAGATGCGGTTCGTCGGCATTTTGTATGCGGAACGATCTGCCCTCCAGTATCTTTTGGGCCGCGTCCCACTGCTGGCGGCCGATAATGCCCTCGTGGGTTCCCTCAACAACAACCCAGTCTTCGCGCGGGTTTCGCACATGTTTGTGGGTTCGGTAGGACTCGATTCGCTTGCGGCACTGCACCATATCCCCGCAAAAGTGTTGGTTCCGCACAATGTTCCGCACGGTGCTTTTATCCCATTGATAGATAGGCGCAAAGGGGCCGTCGGCGGGGTCATGCTTGCGAAAGCGCGCGTAGTCGCCGGGGCTAAGAATGCCGTCCGCGCGCAAAACATTCCGAATGGAATGAATGCTGTGCCCGGTTGTCACCATGTCGAAAATTCGCTGCACATGACCCGAAACCTCGGGATTGACGACCAGTTTGTGCTTGTTGTTGGGGTCGCGGAGATATCCGTAGGGCGCGTGGGTGCCAAGAAATTCGCCGCGCCGGGCTTTGGCGCGGAGCGCCGCGCGCACTTTTGTGGAGATATCCTTCGCGTACATATCGTTCAGAATATTTTTGAACGGGGCGATGTCGTTGTTGCTGTGCAGCGAATCAATGCCGTCATTTAAGGCAACAAAGCGCACATTCTTTTGCGGAAAATAAATCTCGGTATATTGACCGCAAAGAATATAATTTCTGCCGAGCCGGCTCAGGTCTTTGACGACCACGCAATTGATGCGCCCACGTTCAATGTCGCCAATCATGCGCCGAAAATTTGGGCGGTCAAAATTTGTGCCGCTCCAACCATCGTCCGCGTAGACCTCTTCGATACTCCAACCTTGGCTTTGCACATATTCCGTCAGCATTGCTTTTTGATTGCCAATGCTCATGCTCTCGCCGGCGTTGCCGTCGTCCACGCTCAGGCGGCAATAGATTCCGGTTTTGTAATTTTGCTGTACGCTCAAAAAAATCGCCTCCTTCACGAGGGTTGGTAGTTCCATAGCAAGCTATAGTTGGCCTTGCGCATTCGTTGTCATGCACACAACGCGGCGGACAGCCATCTCGCAGAGTAGTTGGCTGGCCGTTTTTGTGCCCTCAAAAACACGAATCACCGTGAAGTTTTTGCCCTCCACTTGCACGGTATCGGTCTTTTTCGTCGGCGTTTCGGGCTTTGCTTTTGGCATAAAAACACCCCCGCAGCATAGCTATGCGGGAGTGGCCTGTACATATAGCCGATGAAGCCGCACTTTTTTGTGGGCGTGCGATGCAGCGGGGAGATTTGACGCGTACCGGTTTTTTTGCCGGAGAACCGCAAGCGCAAAAGTTTTTTAGAACGGGACATGAAAAGTGGACGGCAGCACCGAGTGAAAATCCACCACCTTGTCGTGATAAACATACACACGGGGCACGCGCTGGCCCACGCGGCAAGCGGTTTCGTAGTTGAAGCTGGCGCTCATCGCGCCGATTTCTTCCATGCTAATGGCACAATCGCCCTGGCGGCCCAACAAAATTACTTCCTCTTCCTGCGCCACGCCAAGAATATCTGTCACATCCACCATCAGCTGGTCCATGCACACCCGCCCAAGAATCGGCGCGAACTGCCCGCGGAGGATGACATGCCCCCGGTTGCTCAACGCCCGTGGGTAGCCGTCCGCATAGCCGACGGGGAGCGTGGCCACCCGGGTTTCGCGCGCGGTCACAAAGGTGTGGCCGTAGCTGATGCCGGTGCCGGGCGGCACGGTTTTTAGGTGCACCACATGGGTTTTCCAGCACATGGCCGGCGCGAGGGGCAGCAGTGCCTTGTCCACCTCCTCCGAGGGATAAAGCCCGTATAACGAAATCCCGAAGCGTGCCATGCCGTTGGCGCAATGCCCCGGCGCAATGCCGTCGAACTCCATCAGCGCGGCGCTGTTGCACACGTGCCGGAGGGGGAATTCGATTCCGGCGGCGGCAAGCTTGGCGGCGAAGGTTTTGTAGCGGTGGTATTGTGCCCGCGCGCTGGTTTTGTCCGTTTCGTCTGCCCGCGCAAAATGCGTGAACAGCCCCTCCGGCGCAACAAACGGCAGCCGTGCGATGGCCGCGATGGTTGCGACGCTCTTGTCGTCGTCCGCAAAGCCCACACGTCCCATCCCGGTGTCCACCGCGATGTGCGCCTTTGCGATCTTTTGCGTTTTGGCCGCGGCTCTCGAAAGCGCTTGCGCTTGTTCCCACGAAAAAATCGTCAGCGTCAAGTCCATCGCCAGCGCGGTTTCGTGTTGGTTGGGCGAGGTGTAGCCCAGCAGCAGAATGGGCTTGGTAACGCCCGCGCGGCGCAGCGCCAACCCTTCTTCCAAAATTGCCACGGCATAATATTCGCATTTGTCGTCCAAAAAACGCGCCAGCGCCGCCGCGCCGTGCCCATAGCCGTCGGCCTTGATTACGCAGCACAGTTTGGTGCCCGGCGCAAGCAATTGCCGCGCGGCAGCCACGTTGTGTTCGATTGCGTCCAGCGAAATTTCGGCCCAGGTACGCAAATATTGTTGTAACATACGTTCTCCCGTGTTCTTCAAATCGTTAAAAATTGATATTCGAGTCGCCGGAGTGCTTGTGCCGCTTCCCGCGCGATCGCTTGCGCGTCTTCCACACAAACCGGCACAAAGCGCACCGCGTCGCCGGGCCGGGCCTGTGCCAGCAGCGGCAGGTCGGCCGAAATCACCGTGGCAATCTTCGCGTAGCCACCGGTTGTCTGGCGGTCGGCCATCATCACAATGGGCTTGCCGCTGGCCGGCACCTGCACGCTGCCCGCGGCAATGCCGTCGCTGATGATATCGCTGCCACTGTGGCTTGCGATTTTTGCGCCCTCCAGCTTGATCCCCATGCGATCCGACGCCGGGGTCACGTGATACCAGCTGCCAAAAAACGTTTCTGTCCCCGCCTGCCCAAAGCAATCTGCCTGCGGGCCCGGCACGGCGCGCAGCACGATGTTTGTGCGCGGCGTTTCGTCCAAATGCGGCGGCACGGGTAGCACGCGTTGGCTCTGCCGTGCCACCGGCGTGTGCGGACAGCGCAGAGGCAGCACATCACCCGCCTTCAGTTTGCGACCCTCAAACCCGCCGACGCCGCATTTGAGGTTTGTCGAAAAACTCCCCAGCGCAGGCGTCAAATCAAAACCGCCCGCCACAGCAAAGTAGCCCCGGCAGCCGCTCTTTGCCGCGCCGCAGGTCAGCTCGTCGCCCGCGCACACCGCAAACGCCCGATACGTCGGCACGGGTGTTCCGTTGCGCCGCGCGCCAAAGTCCGCGCCGGTCAGGGCCGCCACGCCGTCGCAGCCAAAGCGCAGGCGCATGCCCTGCAGGGTCATTTCGATGGTGGCCATGTCCATCGAATTCCCCACCAGCAAGTTGGCCAGCCGCGCGGCGGGCAAATCCATCGCGCCGGAAGGGGAGAACCCGCTGGCCAAAAAGCCCTTGCGCCCCGCATCCTGCACGGTGCTCAACAGCCCGGGGGCCAGCACGGTGA
>JAITBA010000123.1 GCA_031283835.1 Oscillospiraceae bacterium | reverse complement strand
GCGGCCACGGCCAACGCCCAGCACGTTGGAGTGCAGGCGCACGTCTACGACGAAGCATTTGGCATGGTCGGGGCCGGATTCTTCCACGAGCACGTAGTCAACGGATTCTTCGGGGGATTGCTGCACAATTTGCTGCAGTTCTGTTTTGCTGTCGCGTAGAACGGCACTTTTGCCGTTGCTCTCCCGCAAAAATTTTTGCACGAAGGCTTTGCAAGGCGCGATACCGCCGTCCAGATAGATGGCTGCCAGCAGGGCCTCAAAGGCGTCGGCCACCATAGAGGGCCGTTCCGCGCCGCCGCCGGCCAGTTCGCCGCGGCCCAGCAGCAGCGCGTCGCCAAGGGCAAAGGTTTTGGCGTAGGAAAACAGGGCGGGTTCGCACACCGCCGCAGCGCGCATGCGGGTCAGCTCACCCTCCGGTTGGTTGGGGTAGTGGGTATAAAAGTACTCTGCCGCGATGAAGCCCAGCACAGAATCCCCCAAAAATTCGAGGCGTTCGTTGCTGCCGCGTTTTTTTTCGTTTGCGTAGGAGGAGTGGGACAAGGCGCGTTCTAGCAGGGCGCTGTCGTGGAAGGTGTAGCCGATGGCCTGCTGCAGCTGCTGCGTATTCATGCTTTCAAATTCTCCTTGATTACTTGCGCCAGGTTGCTTTTGGCGCATTGCTTGGCCTGACGAATGGCATGAAAAATGGCTTTGGCGTCGGAGGAGCCGTGGGCTTTGATTACCGGGCGCGAGAGCCCCAGCAGCGGCGCGCCGCCATATTCTTTGTAATCCATCTGCCGTTTTAGTTTTAGTATGCCCCCGGCGGCAAACACAGCCGCAACCCAGCCAAGGGGGTTGCCCAAAAACATTTTTTTGAGCTTGCCGGTCATCAGCTTGCCCATGCCTTCGTAAAGCTTGAGGATGATGTTGCCCGTGAACCCGTCGGCCACAATCACATCCGCGCCGCCGTTGGGGATTTCGCGCGCTTCGATGTTGCCGATGAAGTTGATTTTTGTGTTGGCTTTGAGGGACCGGAAGGTTTCTTGGCGGAGGGGGTCGCCCTTGTTTTCTTCGGTGCCAATGTTTGCCAGCGCCACGCGCGGGTTGGCGATTTGAAGCACTTTTTGGGCATAAACGCTGCCCAGCAACGCAAAGTTTTCGAGCATTTCGGCGGTGCACTCGCTGTTGGCGCCTGCGTCGAGCAGCAAAAACGGCACCGTGTTCCCCGGCAATACGGCGGCAATCGCCGCGCGGCGCACCCCGCGAATCCGCTTGACCAGCAGCGTGCCGCCCACCAGCAGCGCGCCGGTGGAGCCGGCACTCACAAAGGCGTCGCCCTGCCCGGCGGCAAGGGCCTTGAGCCCCACGGACATGGAGCTGTCGCTGTGTTCCTTCAGAATGCTTGCAGGCTCATATTCCATTTGGAACACGGTTGGCGCGTGCAGAATATCCATGCCCGCAAGGCTGACGCGGCAGCTTGCCGCGCAGGCCCTGATTTGCGATTCGTCCCCCGCCAATGTAATCTCCACGCCCAGCTTGTTTGCCGCAAGGCGTGCGCCTTTTAGGATTTCGTGCGGTGCATGGTCGCCCCCAAAGGCATCCACAATGATGCGCATATATTGACCCCCTTTGTTTTTTTACTGCCTTTTATTGTACTCTATTTTAATGAGGATGTCAAGCAGCGCGGCGGCACGCAATTTTGTGCTTGCTTTTTTGTTGTTGTTATATTATAATACAATTGTTACACCAACAGACGGCAAAAACCCGCGCAAATCCTCGGGCGCTTTTTAACCAAATCGGCTACACAAAAAACAAAATGGGGGGATTCTGGGCATGAAGATTAAACGTATGCTGGCACTGGTTTTGTGCGCCGCGCTGCTGATGGGGGCGCTTGCGCTGCCCGCGGCGGCCAACGAAACCTCGGCGCAAACCTGCACCTGCGGTGAAGTGGTGCAGGTGTATATGGACGGCTTTGGCATGCCGCTTTATTATGACTTTGGCACGCCCGAGCAAAGAGACCCCGGCATGGCGGTGACCGACAACCTGTTCCCGGCGATTTTGCGGCTGCTGTGGGGCGCGGCCAAAACGGCCTTCACCTTCAGTTGGAACCCCCTGGCGGATGGAATCGGCGCGCTGCTTTTTAGCTTGATGGGGCATTTGCGGGTGGCGCCCGACGGCACGAGCGTGGAGCCGCTGACCAACCATTGGGTGCTAAACCCCGCGCAAGACCACCGCAATCGCCCGCAATACACCTTCAATTATGATTTCCGGATGGATCCGTTTTTTTTGGCGGCCGAGCTGGAGGCGTTTATCGAGGCGCTTTGTGAGACCACGGGGCACGCCAAAGTTGCCCTCACAGGCAACAGCGAGGGCGCGATTGTTGTGATGACATATCTGGCGGAATATGGCACCGAAAGGCTGGATTCGCTCATTTTGGTCAACGGGGCCTTCCAGGGGCTCACGCTGGTGGGCGAGCTGTTCACCAAGCAAATTGCGCTTTCGCAGCCCGCTGTGACGAATTATATCGCGACCCTTGACGGTGGCAGCGGCGGGCTTGCCACGGCCATGGAGGTGCTGCGCGCCGCGCATGTGCTTGACCTTGCGGCCCCGCTGTTGGGCGGCTTTGTGATGCGCACCATGAGCGACCGGCTCTTCGAAACCACGATTGTCCCCATATTTGTGGCCATGCCGGTGCTGTGGGCCTTTGTGCCAACGGCGTATTATCCGCAGGCGCGCACGTTGATTAGCGGGCGGCCGGAATATGCAAAGCTTTTGGCGCAGGCAGATTTATACCACGAAAAAGTGCAGAGCCAGGCCGAAGATTTGCTGAAGAACGCCGCAAAAAAAGGCGTAAAAGTGGCGCTGATGTGCAGCTATGGGCGGTATCCCATCCCGGTGACAAAAAATTCTTATTACCAGTGCGACGGCTTGATTGACACGGCGCTGGAATCGGGCGGGGCCACGGCTGCGCCCATTGGCAAAACCCTGCTGCCCAGCACATCAAAGTACCGCTCGCCCGACGGCATTTTTGACGCCGCCACCTGCATGCTGCCCGACCAAACCTGGTTTGTGGCCAACAACGGGCACGAGTCAGGCCCCACCAACGAGCTGCGCCAGTGGATTATTCACAGCGAAGCCCAGCCCACCGTTTGGCAGAACGAAGACTACCCGCAATATCTCGTTCAACAAGACGGCAACGCGGTGCCCTATGTTTTTTGATTTTTTAGAGAGGGCCAGGCCAGCACGCCGCAATGCGCGCAAAATCCTCCAGGGTGAGGGTTTCTGCCCGGGCGGCGAGGGGGATGCCCGCACAGTTGAGCGCGGCGACGACTTGTGATTTTTCGGCCGAAAGGCCTGCGGCAAGGGCGTTGGGCAGGGTTTTGCGGCGCTGGCCAAAGGCGGCGCGGATCAGCCGGAAAAACGAGGCTTCGCTGGGCGGGGCGACGGGGGGCGCCGGGCGCAGGGTGAGCTGAATGACGGTGCTGTCTACGTTTGGCGAGGGGAGAAAGGCGTCGCGGCTCACCTGAAACAGGGGCTGGGCGGCGGCGTAATAGGCCACGGCGGCGGTGACGGCCCCACAGGCGCGGGTGCCCATGGGGGCGCACAGGCGCGCGGCGGCCTCCTTTTGCACCATCACCGTGATATTGACGAAGGGCAGGCGGCTCTCGAGCAGGCGCATGAGCACGGGAGAGGTGATGTAGTAGGGCAAATTGGCGCACACGTGCACCGGCATGCCCGCAAAGTGCGTTTGCAGCAACGCCGCTAGGTCAATCTGCAGCACGTCGCCAAAGAGGACTTCGGTGTTTTTGTGTGCCGCGAGGGCTTCGCGCAGCACGGGGCGCAGGCGCGTATCCAACTCGATGGCAACAACCTTGCCCGCCACATGCGCTAGTTCGCGGGTGAGCACCCCCGCCCCCGGCCCAACTTCGAGCACGCCGCAGGTTTTGGTGGCCCCGCAAAGCGCCGCCATGCGCGGGCAAACCGCGGGGTCTATCAGAAAATTTTGCCCCAGCTTTTCAGAAAAGCGCAAGCCGTGTTTTTGCAGCAGCGCGAGGTCTTGGTTCATGTGATTCCTTTGCTAGGCCGCGTGCGGCAGCCCCCACAACGGCGTGCG
>JAITBA010000060.1 GCA_031283835.1 Oscillospiraceae bacterium | reverse complement strand
TTCCTAATGCGAATCATTAAAAGAAGTGCTTACGCGGTTAATTTACGCGATGAAAGCGTTTTGCGACAAAAGAAGTGTTTACGCGATGAAAAAGGGGGAGGTTAGCGGAATACTTTGCTGAAAAATCCGCCTGTGGTTTTTTGCTGCGGTTCTTGGTAGGTGAGCGACAAAATGCTGCCTTCCAGCAGCAGTTCGCCAACTTCCACGCTCAACCGGTTAATGTGCAGATCGTTTCCGCGCACAATCAGCTCCCCCATGTCGGTGAACACGGTGACTGTGTGTTCGTCAAAACTGTCCACATCCGAAACCCCCGAAACCGTTAGCAGCCGCCGATCTTCCAGGATGATATTGTGCGGCATCTGCGTGCCGGGCTTGCGTTCTTCCGCCATGTCGTCAGCCTCCTTGGGTTGTGTTTTTGCGTGTGGCCCAATTCTTGATTATTGCGGCGCACCGGTTTGCCCCGCAATGGGTTCCGGCGCGGCTGTCGTCACCAACTGTGCGGGCACCTGCTGTGGAAAATCGAAACCATGAAGAAAACCGCCCAGCTCGAGGGAGCAAATATCGCCGCCAACGACCAGTCCCTTTTCGATAAGCAGGTTGGCCTGCACCACGCCGGGCTTTTTCTCATAGCCGGGGTAATTCTTGATTTCGTAAGTCCAGCGTTTGACGCGCTTGCCCGCGTATTTGGCCAGGTCAAGGTTCTGCGCCTTTTGAATTTCGTTATATTTGCCATATGTTTCGTCAAATTGGGCGGGAATGATCACCTCAGAC
Source organism: Oscillospiraceae bacterium (assembly GCA_031283835.1). Lineage (GTDB taxonomy): Bacteria > Bacillota > Clostridia > Oscillospirales > Acutalibacteraceae > WRMQ01. Next base: position 3,397 of record JAITBA010000060.1, on the reverse strand, counting down.
ACCTCCAGCGGATCCTCAGCCACCTCCCAGCCAAATTGCGAAAGGAATGTCAGGCGTTCTTGGGCGGTGGCCGCCGCCAGGCGCACTGTGCTGCCGCCCACCGTGGCTTTGTGTCCTTGGGTGAGCAGCAGCAGCGCCGCCAGCGCCGCCAGCACCACTGCCGCCAGCGCCACCAACTTCAATTTGGAAGATTTTATGGAGTAAACAAACATCGAATCACGCCTTTCTGCTTTTGCTTCGCCATGCCATTCCTATGCGAAGGCGCGGAGGAATATGCGGCGCGGGCAAAAAATCCCCCAAAAGCATTTTCCGCCGCTCCCCCCGCATATGAATAACCGCACATCAAAAACGGAGGGACCATGCATGACCTATTATATTTATTATGCCCACCAAAAAATCGGCCAGATGTTTCGGCAGTTGCCGGAATCGCGCTGCGTGGCGCAAAAAAACAGTTTTAGCAGCAGCATGCACGGCGATTTGGATTTTCGGCCGCAAGATTGCGAAGGCAAGCCGTCCTTGCTTGCCCATGCCGGGGCCGATGGTTCCCGCGTGCGTTATTGCGAGTCTGTGCTGGATAAAAACGATATGTACCAGCTTGCGCGTGTGTTGGCGCACCTGCGCCGCGCGGGCCGCCTGTGTGGCGCCAAAGAAGCCCCTTTTGTGCCGGGCAAATATTACGAAGTCGTGGGCGATTTTGCCCCGGAAGAAAGCGCCCAGGCCCCCGAGGGCTGCTTGTGGCTGCATGCCCCGGCGGCCGGCGGCCGGCCGGCAACGCACCTGCTGTGCAGCCGGCAGGCCTTTTGGGGCGAGGGCACCGCCGCCTGGCAGGAGCCGTTTGCCTGCGGCGCGCCGCTGCCCTTGCACGGCGCCGCGCTGTGCCTGCGCGCCGGCAAAAATCTGCTGTGCGGCCTGCCCCTGGCCCTGGGGATCTGAATCTTTGGCGGCACCCGCACTTTTTTTGCGAATCGCACAAAATCGTGTCAAATATGAAAAATTTTTATTGACATTCTCCGGCGAATCTATTATAATAGATACATTGAGTTGCAAAAGTCGAAAGTCGCATTTTTTGGTTTTTGAAAGGGTGGTTAATATGAAACGTTATCGACTGCTTCCCCGCACGCTGGCCGTGCTGCTGTGCGCCGCGCTGCTGGCGGTTTCCGTCCCTCTGGCAACATTCGCAGAGGAGGACACGGACGCTGCCGTGGTGCAAATCACCGAAGAGCAGGCGGTTGCCCCGGAGGCCCTTGAGGACCTCTCCACCGAAGAGCAGGCGGTTGCCCCGGAGGCCCTTGACGACCTCTCCACCAACGTGCCCGCCGACGCCAACGCCCCCTGGTATAGCCAGGCGCTGACGTTCATCTTCCAGTGGGTGGGCTGGCTGGGCTATCACTACGAACCCAACGGCAACTATGTTTACAACGTCAAATACGCCCAGCAGTGGGTTGGCGGTTTCAACCAGCTTTGGGACGCCTTTTCGTGGGTTGCCTTCGTTTTTGCCGATTCCCTCAAGATCAATTTCACCTACGAAGGCAAAGATTGGCTGATTCAGCTATGGAAAGGCGCTTATGCGGTGGCATTTGCCGCCGGCGGCGAAGTGGGCGTCTATAACAAACCCGAAGGCTCCGATGTCAACCACTATTTTAGCGCCACCACCGACGATTTCCTGAACATCGGTTTCACGGTTTATCACGACAACGCAAAAGTGCTCACCCGCGCGCCCGAGAAGCATTGGTGGTGCACCGGCTACGCCCCCGCGCTTGTCACCGATTTTCTCTCCAAGCCCCGCAGGAGCGTTGTGCTGGACGCCAGCATCGAACTCAAAGATGCCGAAATGGCGGCGCTGTTTGTGGAGCAGCTTGAGGGAAAAGGCTTTGCCCCCTGGGATGGCGAGGGCACCTTTGGCCTGCGAACCCCCGAAACCTACATCCTCAGCGAGGATGGCAAAACTGTGCGTCTTCTCTGGAAAACCGCGAGCGAGAGCTGGTATTGATTTTGCGCCCAAAAAGCACCCAAGCGTCCTGCCGCAAGCGGGGCGCTTTTTGTTCTTTGCCCAAACACGTCCCCCGTCTTGCCGCGGCACGAATTTTTTTCTTGCATTCCCGCACAATCTATGGTATAATAAATTTTAGCTTTCATTCTATCGCTCCCTCTTCCGCCTTGCCGGACGACAAAAATCCTCGCAAATCCTGCGCAAGGTTTGGCTGGGCGAAGAATAAAAAGGGGGAAGGTTGCCTGTGGCGCGCAGCATGACAGGTTTTGGCAGGGCAGAAGTTTGCACGGCGCAGTGCCGGGCGGTTTGCGAAGTCAAAAGCGTGAACCATCGCTACTTTGAGTTTTGTGCCCGCGTGCCCCGCGGTTGCGGCTTTTTGGAGGAGCGGCTGAAACGTTTCTTTCAAAGCAGGGTTTCGCGCGGGAAAATCGAGTGCTATGTTTCCCTGGAATTTTTTGCGGACGGGGATCTTGAGGTGGTGCTCAACGCGCCGCTGCTCAAGGGTTACCTCGATGCGGGCAACGCGGCGCTGCAAACGTATGGCGTCCCCGTACTCAAAAACGCCGATTGGCTGCGCGTACCCGATTTGTTCCAGGTGCAAAAAAGGGCGCTGGAGGAAGACGCGGTGTGGCAAAGCGTTGCGCAGGCCGCCGAAGCCGCCGCCCAAAAATTCGTCGCCATGCGCCAGACCGAAGGCGCGCGCCTGCAGGCGGATATTTTGGCGCGCAAGGCCGAAATCCTCGAACACGTGACGTTTATCGAAGAACGCTCGCCGCAAACCGTGGCGGAATACAACGAAAAGCTGCGCGCGCGCATGCGCGAATTGCTGAACGGCGCCGCCGTGGACGAGCAGCGCCTGCTCACAGAAGCCGCCATTTATGCCGACAAAATCGCCGTTGCGGAGGAAACCGTGCGCCTGCGTTCTCACCTTGACCAGCTTGAGCAGTTTTTTTTGCTTGAGGAAGCCGTAGGCCGCAAGCTGGATTTTCTTGTGCAAGAAATCAACCGCGAGGCCAATACCGTGGGTGCCAAAGCCGGCGACATTGCCATTGCCCGCCGCGTACTCGAAATCAAATCTGCCGTCGAAAAAATTCGCGAGCAGGTGCAGAACATCGAATAAGCAAGGTTTGCGCAATGGGGTTTTGGGGGCCGGAGGCGCCATATCTACAACCAAGCGCAACGCATAGGGGGGCACAATGCAACTACTCAACATTGGTTTTGGCAACCTGCTCAACGCCGGGCGCGTGCTTGCCGCCCTGCACCCCGACTCGCAGCCGGTCAAGCGCATGGTGCAAGAAGCCAAGGCGGCGTCCACGCTGATTGACGCCAGTTGCGGGCGCAAAACCCGCACTGTGCTGCTGCTCGACAGCGGCCACACGGTGCTTAGCTACCTTCAGCCCGAAACCC
>JAITBA010000008.1 GCA_031283835.1 Oscillospiraceae bacterium | reverse complement strand
CAAAATCCAAATTGATGAAGGCAGGTGTCTTGATCAGTTCCGAAATATTGCGCACACCCTCCACCAGCACAAGATCGGCCATCGCGAACGCTTCCCTCATGGGGAGCCTACCGTCGGCCTTCAGGCGCTTGAGGTGCTCGTTGGGGATGACAATCAGGCTGTCCACACAACCGGCCAGGCGCTTGATGCCTTCTACTGCCTGGTTCATGCGCTGCTCTTTTTCAAAGTTGAAGGGCTTAGTCACAACGCCTACGGTTAGTATGCCCATTTCTTTCGAAATTTCGGCGATGATGGGCGCAGCGCCGGTGCCGGTGCCGCCGCCCATGCCGGCGGTGATGAACACCAGATCGGCCCCGCGCAGCACATCGGTGATGGCCTCGCGGCTTTCTTCCGCGGCTTTCATGCCCACACTGGGGTCGCCGCCCGCGCCCATACCACGGGTGGTGCGCTCCCCGATTTGGATTTTGTGCGTGGCCACGGATTCGCTTAAAATCTGCTTGTCCGTGTTCACGGCGATGAACTCGGCACCTTGCACACCGCTTTTTACCATGCGGTTCACGGCGTTGCCGCCGCCGCCGCCCACACCAATCACTTTGATTTGCACTGTTTGAGCCAATTCGTTGGCCAATTCAAAAGAAGGCAAAGAATCTCCTCCGATCACTTAACAAAAAATACCACACCTGCGTGCATCCCCACCCGGCAAAACATTTTGTCCGCTGCACTCATGGTTTTTGCGCACATGTATTAACGTCTATTTTACCATATAAAAGAAAAAAAGACAAGTGATTTTTAAGATTTTTTTTGATTGTTTTTTGCCGTTTTTTGCGGAAACGGGTCATTTTAATTGGATTATCGTTCCTTTTTTCACAAAAAAGACGTGTTCCGCAATTTCCATGAGCGGTTTGTCGTTCATGGAGTCCGTATAAAAACGTTCGATTTTTTCGTTTGGGTAGCGTTCGCGGAACGCCTTTACTTTGTTTTCTTTGAAGCAAATGAAATCCAGCGACTGGGTGGTTTCGTTGATCACCGTGCCGATGTAGCGCGCAACGCCCAGGCGCTTGCAGACTTCGCGCAGGCTTTGCTCGGGGCTGGCAGAAATAATGAGATCATCGGGGCGGTGCAGGCGCCGGTAGAACGAGCGCAGCCGGTGTTCGTTCTGGTCCCAGAACACGCGGGCATCGGCCTCATAATCGTCAATTCCTTGCAAAAACACCTTCAAAATGCGCTCATAGCGCTTGAGCACCTGGTTGAGCGTGATTTTGCCGGCCTTATAATCGATGACACCCCGCAGCACCACGGGCGCATAGCGCACTAGCGCAGGGCGTTTTTTTAAATAGAAAAAAAATAAGTCAATGCCGCTTTCGCCTTCATAAAGCGTATTGTCAAAATCATAGACATTCATAGGGCTAAAGTTCTCCTCTTGCGCTTTTCGTACCACACCGGCACAAGGCCCAGCGATTGCGCATACGCCTGTGCTGTGGGCACGTCACGGTATAAAACGGTTGCTTTGTGGGCGTCGCTGCCCAGGGTGACGTATTGCCCGCCCTGCGCGATATACTGCCGCAGCAGCGCGTCTCCGGGCATGGTTTCGTCCATGCCCCTGCGCAGGGAGGATGTGTTGAGTTCGAGTGTAAGGTTATTTTTGATCATTGCTTGAAAGATCTCGTCTATCTGTGCCGGGTCATACTTGAGCACCCGAAAATAGCGTTTGGGGAAGTCGAGATGCGCCACGGTGTCGAAGCCGCCGCACCGCGCCATTTGCAGCACTTCGTCCCAGTAGCGGGCGAAGCAGTCCGCCACGTCCATGTGCAACTCCTGCATCTGGCTGGGGAACAGGCCGTGGATCCAGTAATGCACGCTGCCCAGAATGAAATCGTAGGGCTGTGTTTGCGCCCATTCCAATTCTTTTTGGTGTTGGTGCGGCTCCGAAAGCTCAAGCCCGGCCAGCAGTTTTAATTGGCCGTCATACGCCTCGCGCAAGCGCTGCAATTCGCTAAAATAGGCCTGCGGGCAATAATAGCCCCGGCTCTGTTCGCTAAAATCCAGGTGTTCCGTAAAACACACGGCATCCAGGCCAAGCGCCGCCGCGCGGGCGCACTGGTCCGCCATGCTTTGGCGGCTATCGGGCGAAAAAGCCGTGTGCACGTGCGAATCGCACCGCGCAACGCGAACAGGTTCACGCGTCATGGGCCGACCCCGCACTGTCTTGCTTTTTTTTGGTGGCGGAATTGATGCTCTTGCCAAACACGAAGAAGCGTTGGTAGAGAAATTCGGACACGCCATTGACAAGCAGCGTGCCCACCAGCACGGCGTATTGCACCCAATGCTGGGGGTAGCGCCCTGTGAGCGCGTTGCCCCACCAGAGGGAAAGCGGCGTGAACACCGCGTAATACGCCGCAACCTTGAGCATGGCAATGGGCACGTTGTTCGCGCTCTTAAAGGTGAATTTGCGGTTGAGCGTAAAATTCCACAGCACAGAAAGCACCAGCGCGATCAGGTAGCTGGGGCCATAAGGTGTGTCGGCATCGCGGAACACATTCAGTTCCGTAAGCAACGCAAAGCTGCCTGCCTGGATGGCGCCCGCCGAAGCCGCAAAACAAAAATACTTCACCGTCTGCAAAAAATTCTCTTTTGTGCTTAGTTTCGTGGGTTCGCTCACAAAACACACCCCCATCTTAGAATAATATTATTATAGCAGAACGGCGCACAAATTGCAAGTTTTTTTTGCACAAAGCCACAAGGGCGGCATTTTTGCCACCCACACGCAATTTGCGGTTGTTATGCGTTCAAATCATCAAAGAACACCGGATAAACACGTTGCAATTCTTTCAGCAAGCCGGGCATGAGTTCCAGCATGCGGGGGTCGGGCTTGCCGGTGGTGCCCAAGGCGCGCAAGGCGAGGATGTGCCGCCACTCCCGCAGGTTGGCCGTGACCCAAATTTCGGTTTTTACGCTGTTGGGCAAGACTTCACGGGCTACTTCGGGCTTCACACCTTGTGCCCGCAGGGCGAAGTACGCCTGTTCCGCGGCGGCACAGGCCTGTGCCCATTGCCGGTAGGCCGGCGAATCCTCGGGCAGCAGCGAAGGGGCGACAAAAACCACCTCGCCGCCGAATTTTTCGCCCTCATAGGCGCAGTAGCGCTGGCTTTCTTGTGCAAAAGCGCACAGCCGGTGGCGCACCAACTCGTGGGTGAAGCTGCGCTGGGTGATGAATTGCACGCTCAGGCTTACGTGCTCCAGCATGGCAAAATGCTGCCCGCGGATCAGCGCGCGCACGATTTTTTTGGCGCTGTCGGGCTCAATTTTGTCTTCGCTCTTGTAGCATGTGCGTGCAATGCGCTCCACTTTGCGCAAAGCGCTCTCCCCCGAAAGATCGGGGAAAACCTGAAACGTCGGCTGTATGATTTTCATTACGGTCCCCCTTATTTTGCGGGTACGATTTCGGTCCAATACCCGTCGGCGTCGGCGATGAAGTAAATGCCCATAGCCGTGTTTTCGTAGCACACGCAGCCCATGGCCTTGTGCTTAGCCAGGGCAGCCGCCATGTCTTCGGTGGCCACAGCCAGGTGGATTTCGTTGTCGCCCAGGTCGTAGGGCCGCTCCATGTCCCGCAGCCAGGTCAGCTCAAGCTGGAACGCGCCCGGGCCTTGCAAAAAGACGATGATAAAATGCCCGTCGGCAGGCGCAATGCGCCGTACCTCCTCATAGCCAAGGGCTTCTTTGTAGAAGGCAATGCTTTTTTCCAAATCAAACACATTGCGGTTGGTGTGCACAGGGGTGAAGGTCATAGGAGTTCTCCTTCTTGCGGAAATAGTATGGTTTGTAGCGCGTGCCTTGCGGCCTTTTTGCCGCCCGGCTGCGCTGTTGTCAGCCAAAATATGCGCATATGACTTCATTCTTCGCCTTGCCGGGAGACAAAAATTCGAATAATCACACGGCAATGTCCGCCGTCATGCCCAGCCAGTCTTTGTGCTTTTGCAGCAGGGGCTGCACCTGTTCGGCCAAAAATTCTTCCACTTGCCGGGGTGCGCGCCCCACATAATCGGCAGGGTTGAGCTTTTTTTGCAGCTCGGCTAGGGTCAAGCCAAAGGCGGGGTCGGCGGCAATGCGCGCCAAGAGGTCGTTTTCGCCGCCTTCCATTTTTATGTGGGCACCGGCGGCTTGGCTGTGCGTGCGGATGCGCTCATGGAGCGCCTGCCGGTCGCCGCCGCGCTTGACGGCGTCCATCATGATGTTCTCGGTGGCCATGAAGGGCAGCTCGCTGCGCAGGCGCTTATCGATCATTTTTGGGTAGACCACTAGACCGTCGGCCACGTTGAGGTATAATTCCAAAATGGCGTCGGTGGCCAAAAAGGCTTCGGCCACAGCGATGCGCTTGTTGGCGCTGTCGTCCAGCGTGCGCTCAAACCACTGGGCCCCGGCTGTCATGGCGGGGTTTTGCGCGTCGGCAATCACATAGCGGGCCAGGGAAGCGATGCGCTCGCTGCGCATGGGGTTGCGTTTGTAGGCCATGGCGCTGGAGCCGATCTGGTTCTTTTCGAACGGCTCTTCCATTTCTTTTAGGTGTTGCAACAGGCGCAAGTCATTCGAAAACTTCATGGCCGCCTGGGCAATCACCGAAAGCACGCCCAGCACTTGGCTATCCACAATCCGCGAATAGGTCTGTCCGCTCACGGCATAGCAGCCGGGGTAGCCCAGCTTTTCCGCAATCATTTGGTCGAGCCGGCGGCATTTTTCGTGGTCGCCCTCAAAAAGCTCCAAAAAGCTTGCCTGGGTGCCGGTGGTGCCTTTGCTGCCCAGCAGGCGCATTTGCCTGCTCTGGTGGCCCAGCATTTCTTCTGCCAGCAGCAGCTCTTGCAGCCACAGGCTGGCGCGTTTGCCCACGGTGGTGGGCTGCGCGGGCTGAAAATGCGTGAAAGCCAAGCACGGCAGGTCTTTATATTCCGCCGCGAATTTGGCCAGCACGGCAATCACATTGACGAGCTTTTTGTGCAGCAAAAACAGCGCGTCCGTCATGATGATTAAATCGGTGTTGTCGCCCACGTAGCAACTTGTGGCGCCCAAATGGATGATGGGCCGCGCCTTGGGGCATTGTTCGCCATAAGCGTAGACATGGGCCATCACGTCGTGGCGCACCAGTTTTTCGCGCGATTGCGCCACGTCGTAGTTAATATCGTTGGCATGGGCCTTCAGCTCGTCAATTTGCGCCTGCGTTACGGCGGCAAGGCCCAGTTCCAGTTCCGCTTCCGCCAGCGCAATCCACAGCCGCCGCCATGTGCGGAATTTTTTATCGGGCGAAAACAGATATTGCATGTCGCGGCTGGCGTAGCGGGAATTTAAAGGGGATTCGTAGGTGTCTTTTGGCATAGAAGTTGCCCTTTCAAAAAAATGTTTTGTTGTGCGGCGCGGCAACGATTAGTGGTAACGCTTGAGTTGCATCCTGTCTTTGATGCGAATGGCGTCCAGCGCAATGGCAAGGCCAACAAACAGCACAATGCTGCCGCCCGATTGTATCAGGCCGCCGCCGGTGAAGAACGCAACCTGCGCCATGCGCTTGCCAAGAAACAGCCACTCGTAGAAATAGTAGCCCGCCATGTTGATGATTGTGGCGGCGGCCAGCGCCGCGATGTTGCGCCCGCTCAGCAGCTTTTTGCTTTTTGCGCCAAAACACAAAGCCATGCAGGCCTTGAGAATCACGGTGGCCGGGAGCCAGTTGGGCGCGCCGCGCAGAAGATCGGCCAGACCGCCGCCAATGGCCGCCGCCAGCAAGGAGTAGGGCGCGGGCAACAGGCAGCCTGCCAAAAACACAATGCTGTCTCCCACATGGGCATAGCCGCCGTTGGGCGCAGGGATGATTTGAAGACTGGTGAGCGCGGCCGTGAGCGCGGCGATGAGGGCGGTGAGTGTGAGGAGTTGCAGGCGGTTGCGTTTCATGAAACGGGCTCCTTATACGATTTCTCCATCAATCAATAGATACGGCACAGCACGCCTGCGGCGGGCAGTTCGCGCGTAGCTTGTGCTTGACGCAGCATGTCCCTGCCACGCCCACGGCGGGCGGCTCCAACAAAAACACGCCTGCGGCGGGCAGCAACAAGGCACTTCTTAACGCGATTTTGGGTTCAATGCAGCAACTCTTTCAGGTGTGGTTCAAAGGGCACGCCCGCACGGCCGTTGGCGGGGTCGGCATCGGCCAGGGCGACCGCAAGAAAGCGCACGGCCCGGCGAATGCTGGCGACTAGGCTGTCGCCGCGCAGCAGGCCACCGCACAGGGCCGAAGCGAACAGATCGCCCGTGCCCGAAAAGCTGCCCGGCGCGGCAGGCGATTGCACAAGATTGCAGACGGCGTTTTTGCCGGAAGAGGCGCGCTGCCAGGCGAGGTTGCGCACCTGACTGCCACGGCGCCAGCCGGTGACGACGACGGTTGGCACACCCAGCTGTGTGCACGCGCGCCGCAATATGGCCAGCTGCGCGGGTTCGTCTTGTTGTTCGAACGCGGAAAAATTGCCGCCGGTGAGCAGTAGAAGTTCTGTCACATTGGGGGTGAGCACATCGGCTGTTGTCGCCATAGCGGCGATTTCGGCTTGCAAAGCGTCGTCGATGCAGGGATAGCGGTTGCCGTCATCGCCCAGCACAGGGTCCACCAGCAGCAGGGTGCCGGGCTTGCGAAAGGCTGTTATCAGGGCTTGCGCGCCCTGCGCCTGGGCCACAGAACCGCAAAAGCCGGTGTAGATACCGTCCAGCGCAACGCCGTGGAACTGCCAGGAGGCAATGCATTGTTGCAGCAACGCGGCGCAATCTTGCACGGCATAGCGGGCATAGCCGGTTTGGGCGGTGAAGACGGCCGTGGGCACCGGGCACACATGCGCCCCCAAAACCGAAAGCACCGGAAGCGCCGCCCCAAGGGAGCAGCGCCCCAGCCCCGAAATATCCTGCACCACGGCAACATGCTTGGCCAAATGGATATGATCCTTCTTTTTGCTTATTTTTTGTTGCGCAATATTTTTTCTAAAAAAGCGCCGGCGTCGTTGCTGAAGGTGTTGACGCCGAGGTTATCCAGCGCCACTTTGTTGTTCCAGTTGGCTTGCAACGGCGATTCGCTCACGGCGGTGCTTTGCACGCGTATGCGCAGACGGTAGTGGGTTTCGATTTTTAGCAGAGGGCTGCCCGGCTCCACCGAGAAGCTTTGGAGCAGCAGAGGCGTCATTGCGCCGGAAGCGAGCGGCTGGCCGTAGTAAATCCAGCCGTCCATGTCATAATACCAGGCATCGTCGGGTTCTTTCCATGCGGCAAGGGGGCGCAGTTCGCCGGTTTGCATGGCTACGGGGGTGTCAATTCCGTTGAATATGCGCACCTGTTCCTGCGAAATTTTCCACCGGAAAAATTCGTAGGAAATGGCGGTGAGGGCAGGAGGCTGCGCGCTGTCGGCGGCGCTTTCTTCCGTCTTCACGTGCAGCGGTTGGTAAAGCACCTGCACGCCTTGTTCCGCCAGCAGATAGAAGCCCATGTAGGTATAAGTGGTTTGGTTTAGCTGCATTGCCTCAATATCTTCCGGCAAAAGCGCCGAAATATCCGGCATAACCGCACCTTTTTTCACGGTAACGGTCTTTTTCTCGAACACCAGAAGGCGGCCGCCGTCGTTGGTGCCGCCGGGCAGGCGCCGGGC
>JAITBA010000222.1 GCA_031283835.1 Oscillospiraceae bacterium | reverse complement strand
ATGCGCCCCGGCCCCGCTTGCCGCAAGCGCGCCAAAGAGAAGAATGCCCTCGGCGTGATTCGCCTGGTTACCATTCGCTCAGGCTGCCGTCGGGGTTGCGCCAGGTGGGGTTGAGGGTTTGGTGGGGCAGCTTGGCGGCGGCGCGCACGGCGTCTTCGTTTATGTCGATGCCAAGGCCGGGTTTGTTGGTGCGCAACACATAGCCGTCGTGCATGTTGAAGGGCGTTTGGTCGTTGAGGTACCCCATGCCGGTGTTGTCTTTGTGGTAGTGCAGGCCAATGCTCTGCTCCTGGAGGAATGCGTTGTGTGTGCAAAAATCCAGCTGCAGGCAGGCGGCCAGGGCAATGGGCCCCAGAGGGCAGTGGGGGGCCATGGCGATGTCGTAGGCTTCGGCCATGGCGGCGATTTTTTTGCACTCGAGCAGCCCGCCCGCGTGGCTCAAGTCGGGTTGCAAAATATCCACACCACCGCCGGTGATTAGCGATTTAAAGCCCCAACGCGTGTAGCAGCGCTCGCCGGTGGCAATGGGGGTGGAGGTGTGGTGGCGCAGCTCTTCAAAGGCCTCGGGGTGGTCGGCCAGCACGGGTTCCTCGATGAATTGCAGGCGGTATTGCTCCATTTCGTTGAGCAGCACACGGGCGAAGGGCTTGTGCATGCGCCCGTGCACGTCCATCGAGATTTCCATTTCGTAGCCCACGGCCTCGCGCATGGCGGCAATGCGTTGGCTGCATTTGTCGATTTTTTGATAGGAATCAATCCAGTCGCACTCCCGGCAAGCATTGACCTTCACGGCTTTGTAGCCCTGCTCCTTGGCGCGCAGCATGTCTTCTACCGCGTCGTCGCCGTCACTGCTGCCGCGGTAGACCATGACTTTGTCGCGCACGGGGCCGCCAAGAAATTCGTAGGCGGGCATACCATAAAACTTGCCCTTGATGTCCCACAGCGCCTGCTCAATGCCGCTGATGGCGCTGGTCATCACGCCGCCGCCGCGATAAAAACTGCCGCGATAGAGCAGCTGCCACAGGTCTTCGATGTCGCCCGCGCTGCGCCCGATAAAGTGAGACGAAAGCTCGTGCACACAGGCCTCCACGGCATTGGCGTGCCCCTCCAGAATCGGTTCGCCCCAACCCGCAATTCCGCTTTCGGTGGTGATCTTCAAAAACATCCAGCGTGGTGGCACCTGAAACAGCTCAATGGAACGAATTTTCATGCGAGACGCCCTCTCTTTTTTGCTTATGTGTTGAAAAATATCTGCAACTCCTCCTGCGATTGGCGCAGCAGGGTTTCAGTCAATTGTTCGGCAAAATCTTCCAGCGGCAGGTGTTCTTCTGCGCCGGTGAACAGGTGCAGAAGGTGTGCTTGCGCGGCCTTGGGGTTCAGCGTGAGCGCATAGCGGGCTTTTAGGCGTTTGGCGGCTTCGGTTTGCGCGGGCAGCGCGCGCCCCAGCAAATCGTATTGAACGCGGATGCCCGCGGCACGCACCTGCGCGGCAAGCTGCGCTGCCAGCGGCAGGGTTTCGCCGGTGCTATAGATAAATAAGTCGCAGGATTCGAGGATGGGCAGCGGCGATTTGGCGGCTTGCAACTGCGTCAGCACCGGTTCTAGCCCAATGGCAAAGCCTGCACAGGGGATGGCCGCGCCGCCCAGCACTTCGGTGACGCCGTCGCGCCGCCCACCCGCGCCCAACGTGCCCATGCCCGCAATATCGGAAACAAAAGCGAACGCCACACGGGTGCAACCGGCGGCCTCCAGGCCCGGGTTGCGCACAAAGGGGATTTCGAGCGCTGCGAGCAGAGCTTCGACACCGGCCAAATGCGTGCTGCATTCGCCGCAAAGGGTTTTGGTTTTTGCTTCGGCTTGCGTACAAATTGGGCAGCCTGCGGCGCTTAGCTCCACGTGATAATCCGTGAGCGCAACCGCGCTGAAAAATTCCACCGCCAGGCTGATGAGTTCCGCTTCGGCCGCTGGGTGCGCGCTTCCAAAGCATTCCGCGCCGAATTGCGTGCACTCGCGCGCACCGCCCGCTTGCGGCGGCAAACCGCGGCAGCAGACCGAAAGGCTGCACACCTTGCGGGGCAGCATGTCGCCTTCAAGCAGCCCGTGCTCCAAACAAGCGCGCACCAGCCCCAGGTTGTTTGCCGGCCGCAGGGTCACGTGTTGCCCTTCTTGGTCGAAAAAGCTGCACAACGCCTGCTGCTCCTTGCCCATGGGGGCAAAGAGTTCCGTGTGTTCCAGCAGCGGCGTGCGGATTTCGTTATAGCCGAAATTGGCCGCCGTTTCGGTGGCGGTTTGCTCTAGCCAACGGAAAAGCGCAGCTTCGCCCGGCAATTTGTCGTGCGTGCCGCGCAACGCCTTTTGGGTCAACATCACTTGCATACCCTTTCAAAAAGTCTGGGTTTCTTCCCTTGGAAAAAGGGGACTACCAGACGATTTTGCGACGGCTTTGCTTTTGAATTTCGCGCCATTCCAGGTCGCCGCGTTCCAGGGCATGAATCAGGGCCTCGGCGGTGGCGATGTTGGTGGCACAGGGAATGTTGTGCACATCGCACAGGCGCAGCAGGCTGTTTTCTTCGGCGGCGGTGGTAGAGGCGTTGATGCCGTCGCGGAAAAGGAGCATGAGGTCAATTTCGTCGCAAGAAACCATAGCTTCCATCTGCTCCACGCCGCCCTGGCCAGAATAGAGCAGTTGCACCGAAAGGCCTGTGGATTCCCTGACTATGCAGCCGGTGGAGCCGGTGGCGTAAAGGCTGTGCTTGCCAAACACGCCGCAGTAAGCGATGCAGAAATTGGTCAAGAGTTCTTTCTTTGTGTCGTTTGCAATCAGCGCAATGTTCATTGAGCACCCCGATCTTAATCGTAATTCATGTTCAAATTATGCAGTTGCTTCTTCGGTTTCTGTTGGTTCATCGTCGCCGGTGGCGGGTACGTTTGCCATTGTTACCACTCGTTCATTCTCGGCGGTTTTCATTACGCGCACGCCCTTGGCCGGGCGGTTGCTGTGGCTGATTTGCGCCGCCGGAATGCGGATGAGGATGCCGTCGGAAGAAATGAGGATGAGGTCTTCTTCCTCGGCCACCACTGCCACGGCTGCCACCTTGCCAAAGCGATGGCAGTGGTAGTTTGTTACGCCCTTGCCGCCCCGGCTTTGCAAGCGGTAGTTTTCGGGTTCGCTGCGGCGGCCAAAGCCCGTTTCGGTTACTGTGAGCACGGTTTTGCCCGGCACAAAGACGTCTACGCCCACCACTTCGTCGTCTTCTTTGCCCAGCGCAATGGCCTTCACGCCCCGGGCGACGCGGCTCAGGGGGCGGGCGTCGTTTTCGTTAAAGCGGATGGCCATGCCCTCACGGGTGGCGATAATCAGCTCGTCGTTGCCGCTGGTCAGGCGCACCCAGGCCAGTTCGTCGTTGTCGTCCATGCGCAGGGCGATTACGCCGTTTTTGCGCACATTGCGGAACTCGCGCAGGGCAATGCGCTTGATGATGCCCCGGCGGGTGACCATGCACAGATAATGT
>JAITBA010000020.1 GCA_031283835.1 Oscillospiraceae bacterium | reverse complement strand
GCCGCTTTTGCCGCGGGCGCCGGTGTATTTTGTGAGCACAACGCCGCCGTTGAGTACAGCCGCATTGAGAGGATCCATCACGCCGGGGAAGGTGGGGTCAAGGGCGGCATTCACGTCGGCCGAAAGGCACTTGGAGCGGCGCAGCATGCGGCGGGGGTTGGCGCCTTGGGTCAGGGCCAGCTCTGTGACAAAATCGTATAAAAAGTTGGTGTCTAGCCCCGTGTTGCCGCAGGAGCCGATTTCTTCTTTGTCCGCCAGCACGGCAACAGCCGTGTGTTCGGGGGTTTCGCATTTTAAAATCGCTTCGAAGGCAGGGTAGGCACACACGCGGTCGTCGTGCCCATAGGCCCCAATAAGCCCGCGGTCCAAGCCGATGTCGCAGGCGGCGAAGGCGGGCACGGCCTCCAGCTCCGCGCTGATAAGATCCTCCTCCACCAGGCCGTATTTTTCGTTGAGCAGCTTGAGTATGTGGAGCTTCAGGCCTTCGGCTTTGCCGTCAATCAGCAGCGGGCGGCTGCCAATGATGATGTTGAGCTCTTCGCCGGCCACGCCTTTGTCTAGGCTGCGCTTCAGCTGTTCCTGGGCCAGGTGGGGCAGCAGGTCGCTGATGCACAGCTTGGGGTCGTTTGCCGTCTCGCCAATCACAATTTGCGTCTGTGTGCCGTCTTTTTTGACAGCGACGCCGTGCAGTGCCAGTGGAATCGCTGTCCACTGGTATTTTTTAATGCCTCCATAGTAGTGGGTTTTGAGCAGCGCCAGTCCTTTGTCTTCGTAGAGCGGCAGCGGCTTAAGGTCGAGCCGGGGGGAATCGATGTGCGCGGCGGCAATGTGCATCCCTTCCTCCAGGCTTTGCTTGCCCAGCACTGCAAAGGTCACCGCCTTGTCGCGGTTGTTGACATACACCCGTGCACCAGGTTTGTATATCTTGCCTTCTTCGTAGGGAGTAAAGCCAAATGCCTTTGCACGTTCGATGCACCAGACGGCGCATTCCCGCTCGGTTTTGCACGTGTTAAGAAAGCCTTTGTAGCCCTCGCAGAATTCGTCTGCCTGGGCAATTTCCTCCGCTGTCAGCGCTTCGCTGGCGTGTTTTTGCCGCCGGAACAGGGATTCCCGCAGTTGTTCCGCTTGCGTTTTTTCGTCTGCCATGAATCAGGTACCTCCGTATAGTTTTGTATATTTTTCATATGCTTGCATGACTTTGCGCATGTAATGCCGGGTGGCGGGGGCGGCGATTTGCTCCAGGGGCCGGCCTTCGCTGTTTTGCAGCCACTGGTTGAGTTGGCCGCGACCCGCGTGGTATGCCGCCGCCGCATAGGGTGCGCCGCCCGCCACGAATTCTTCCAGCAAAAGATGCAGCAGCAGCGCCCCGTAGCGGATGGACACTTCCGGCGTGAACAGCGTGTCGAGGGGCAGTTGCTCGCCGGTTTTTGATTGCAGCCAGCGGAAGGTTTCGGGCATAATCTGCGTAAGCCCGCGCGCGCCAACGTTTGAAACGGCGTTTGGCCGGAAGGAGCTTTCGGTGCGGATCACCGCGAAGAGCAGCGCTTCCGGCACGGCATATTCCGCCGCGTACCGCGCTGTGAGATCCGCGTATTTGCGCGGATAGAGCTGTCGTTCAAGGGTTGGGCGCAGTGCTACCAATGCCGCCAAAGCCGCCAAGAAAATCAGCAAAAAAAACCGCAATTTTTTCACGCAGTGCCGCCTCGCTTCCGTCATTCATGATGATAGTATGCCCGTCGTAGTCCATGCGCCGCTGGGCGGCCATGCGCGTGCGCGCTTCGTCGGCCAAAAGGTTGTCCCGGGCCAGCACACGGGTCAGCCGCGTGTCTTCCGGGGCGGCAATCACCCAAATCGTGTCGCACAGACCCGCCAGTTCGCTGTCAAGCAAAGCCGCTGCATCCACGATAATCGCCCGGTGGCTCTGTAAAGTCTTTGCCCTTGCCAGTGCCAGCCGCGTGATGGCCGGATGGGTGATCGCGTTCAAGTGTTTCCGCGTTTCTTCGCTTTTGAAGGCGCGCGCGGCCAACCGCTTTCTGTCAAGGGTTTCACCTTTACAGATATCCGTGCCAAAGGCAGCTTGCAGTTGCCGCAGCACGGGGGAACCGGGCATTGTAATCTCCCGGGTTAGGGCGTCGCCGTCAATAACGCCGCAGCCCAAATTTTGCAACGCCCGTGCCGCCGTGCTTTTGCCCGCGCCAGTGGGGCCGGTCAGGCCAATCACTGGTGTTTTCGTTCCGGGGAACATCGTACACCTCCTCGCAAAATCGGGAAACAAGTCGTCCAACACCGGGTTTTCTAACGCGATGCAAAGATCTTTTTTGCTTTTTTAGCAAAGAAAAGGATTAGCTGGTTGGCCAAAAGCTTCATAGTGTGATCTCCCGAAAGGCCGCCGCCCGCAGCAGCCGATTATATACCGCCAGGCCCACACCCTCCGGCGCGGGGCAACGCACAAGAACCGTTTGCCAGCCCCGTTCGTCAATTTCTCGCAGGCGTGCGAACAACTGCGCGGCTTGCGCCGCCGGGTCATTTTGCGCGCCATAGGCCAGCCCAACGCCATCTTCGTCAAAGCAGAGCAAGCCATCGGGCTTTATGGTGTTTGCGTAATTAAGAAAGCTTTGCAAATCCCCGTTGACCAGCGTCAGTGCCGCTTGGGGCGCGTAATGCTTGTATTTCATGCCCGGGGAGTGCGCGGTTTCGCCCGGTTGCAGTGCCTGGGTGACGGCAGGGGACACGTCGATTTTGCCTAGCAAGGCCTGAAGCTTTACAAGGGGTATGCCGCCCGGCCGCAGGAGTAAAGGAGTTTCGCTTGTCAGGCTGAGCACGGTGGATTCAACTCCCACAGCACAGGGGCCTCCGTCCAGCACAGCGGCGATTTTGCCGTCCATATCGTCAAGCACATGGCTTGCCAGGGTGGGGGAGGGCTTGCCGCTTGTGTTGGCGCTGGGGGCCGCCAGGGGCAGCTGGCAGGCGTTGAGCAGTGCCAGCGCCGCCGGGTGCGCGGGCACCCGCAGGGCCACAGTGCTCAGCCCCGCGCTGACAATTGACGGCACCAGATTGCTTTTGGGCAGGATGATTGTTAACGGGCCGGGCCAAAAATGCCGCGCCAGCAGGTGCGCTGTTGCGCTGCACTCTTTCACGAGCGGCAGCGCGTTTTTGACGGAAGATACATGCACGATGAGCGGGTTATCTTGAGGTCTGCCCTTGGCCGCAAAAATGCTTGCCACCGCCTGCGGGTCAAGGGCGTTGGCGGCCAGGCCATAAACGGTTTCGGTGGGTATCGCAACCAGCTTGCCCGCGCGCAGCAGTTCGGCGGCGTGGGCAATGTGGGCGGGGTTGTCGGCGGCAAGACGTTGCGTCTCGCCGGCCTGTGCCTGCGTTTGCGGCAAAATTTTTTCGTCGGTTCCGGCATGCGATTCTTCCGCAACGCCGGGATTTTTCCGGGGATTATCCCCGTCATGAGCAGAAAAACCTTGTGTTGTCATGCGCAACGCCTATTCCTCTCTGCCTCGCAATTTCTCCGCTGTGTCCGCCGTAATCAGCGCGTCAATGATTTCATCCAAATCACCGTTCAATATGGCTTCAATCTTATAAAGTGTCAGCCCAATGCGGTGGTCACTCACGCGGCTTTGGGGGTAGTTGTAGGTGCGAATGCGCTCACTGCGGTCGCCGGTGCCCACCTGGGCGCGGCGCTCGCCGGCGATGCTGGCGGCTTGTTTTTCTTGCTCGGCCAGCAGAATGCGGCTGCGCAGCACTTTCATGGCCTTGTCCTTGTTCTTGTGTTGGCTGCGCTCGTCCTGGCATTCTACAACGGTGCCTGTGGGGAGGTGGGTGATGCGGATGGCGCTTTCGGTTTTGTTGATGTGCTGGCCGCCCGCGCCGCTGCTGCGAAAGGTGTCAATCTGCAAATCTGTTGGGTTAATTTCGATATCGACGTCCTCGGCCTCGGGCAGCACGGCCACGGTGACGGTGCTGGTGTGAATGCGGCCTTGGCTTTCGGTTTCGGGCACACGCTGCACGCGGTGCACCCCGCTTTCAAACTTTAGCCGGGAATAAGCGCCGTCGCCTTCGATGCCGAAGCTGACCTCTTTGTAGCCCCCCAGCTCCGTTTCGTTCACATTAATTACTTCCGTTTTCCAGCCGCGGTTTTCGGCATACATGCCATACATGCGCAGCAGCACCCCCGCAAACAGCGCGGCTTCCTCGCCCCCCGCGCCGCCGCGAATTTCCACAATCACATTCTTGTCGTCGTTGGGGTCGCGGGGCAGCAGCAAAACTTTCAGCTTTTGCCAAGCGTCCTCGGCTTCGGCTTTGGCTGTCGTCAGCTCTTCCTCCGCCATCTCGCGCAGCTCCGGGTCGCCCAGCAGCGCCTGTGCTTCCTCCTGCTGCCGCAGAGCCGCCTTGTAGCGCAAAAACTCCTCTACCACGGGCGCTAGCCGCTTTGCTTCCTGCATCAAAGTGCGGTATTGCTTCAAATCCGCAAGAATTTCGGGGTCGCAAAGCTGCTGCTGCACTTGCTCAAAATGCCCCTGCACCTGTTCCAATTTTTCCCGCATAACTTTCCTCCGTTAAATTGTGGCAAAAAAAATCTGCTTTTTTTGCAAATTTTTCCTGAATTAGTCTTGACTCCCGGCACAACATATGGTAATATATAGTTGTGACTTTGCGCGCGGTGCATTCGCCGCCATTTTTTGCGATTTAACCTTTCAGCGCTTGCGTTCGCTGCAGTGGTTCACAAAAAAGCAATTTCATGTTTGATGGGGTAAGTTGAGGTGTTTGTGCAAAGTGATGAAAAGAGTATATCACATCCAAACCAAAAAGTCAAAGAAAACAAGGGGGGATTTTTGTGTGCGCGCAAAGAAGTGCCGCTTTTCCGCTTTGCTTGAATTTGATGAATAAACTACCGCCTTCGGTCATAGAAATTAAAGGAGTCAAAAAGCCGTAAGGGAAAGGAACGAATGTATATGATCAGCTTCCCGCCAGAGGGCCAGCTGTTGGCCACCCCCGAGAATCTACGCTATCTATCTTCTCCGGCAGGCATTCGCGAGGCCTACGCTTCTGGCGTAGTGCTGGAAGGCCGCGTGTTGTTGTGCGACAACGAACATAATCTGCATGTGGACCTGGGCGCCATGCGAGGCATTGTGCCGCGCGTGGAAGGCGCTTTGGGTGTTGCCGAGGGCGAAGTGCGCGACATCGCGCTGATTTCCCGCGTGAATAAGCCCGTGATGGTGCGCGTGACAGGTTTTGAAACCAAAGAAGACGGCACCCAGGTGGCTTTGTTAAGCCGCGTGAGTGTGCAACGCGATTGCACGGAACAGTATATCAACCAGCTCAAGTCTGGCGACATCATCGACGCCCGGGTGAGCCACATGGAAAGCTTTGGCGTGTTTGCCGACGTGGGCGCGGGCGTGAGCGCTTTGCTGCCCATCGACGCCATTTCTGTGAGCCGCATTCCTCACCCCAATGCCCGTTTTTCTGGCGGGCAGATGATTCGCGCCATCGTGAAAGGCCGCGACGACCAGGGCCGTCTGCTGCTCAGCCACAAAGAGCTGCTGGGCACTTGGGAGGAAAACGCTGCGCTGTTCACCCCCGGAGAAACGGTGCCCGGCATCGTGCGATCTATCGAAAAATATGGTGTGTTTGTGGAGCTGACCCCGAACCTTGCGGGGTTGGCGGAATTCAGCGAAGACGTGGCTGACGGCTATCACGCATCGGTCTACATCAAAAGCATTCTGCCCGAGCGCATGAAAATCAAGCT
>JAITBA010000090.1 GCA_031283835.1 Oscillospiraceae bacterium | reverse complement strand
CGCACACAACAGGCTGCGTCGTCACCGCGGAGGAGCACAGCGTGATTGGCGGCCTGGGCGGCGCGGTAGCCGAAGCTTTGAGCGAAAGTGACCCTGTGCCGGTGCTGCGTGTGGGCGTGGAGGACAAATTTGGCGCTTCGGGCCCGGCGACAGAAATGCTCAAGGTCTATGGCCTGTGCGCAGAAAACATCGTGGCCAAGGCAAAGGCCGCAATGGGGATGAAAAAATGATGAGCCCTGGTTTTTTGGCAAAAAATCGCTGCTGATGACTCATCAAAAAAAGTAGTAAATTCAGGACGCTGAAGCAGGGGGGCACTATGCATCTCAACAAAGTGCAAAAAAAACTTGTGGCGGTGGTGGCCGCCGGCTTGCTGGTGCTGGGGGCGGCGGTGCTGCTGGTGCTGTTGCATGTGTCAAAGGTGCCGGCGCAGGGCGCCTACGCCGTGGTCTACACCACAGAAGGCGATGCGGAAACCCTGCGGCTGGCGGTGCCGGAAGGGCTGTTTGCGTTGCGAGCCGGGGAATCGGTGCGGCAGGTGTTTGCGGGGGAAGCACTGTACTACGACAACAAAACAGAAGACGGCCTGGCGCTCTACGTGTGCTTTTTGGGCGAATCCAAATCGCGCAAGAGCGGCGGACGCCTTGTGGCGCAGGGGGTGCAGGCAGATTGGGCTGTGTCGCCAGACGGGGCTTATGCGGTGTTTGTGGAGGAAAAAGGCAAGGTGTTGCGGGGGTTCCGCGCCGCCGACGGCACCACCCAGGAGCTGGCGGCCGCGCTGACCGGCTTTTATGCCGCGCAGGGGCAGGATGTGGCTTATTTTACCAAGCGGATCACGGACGAAGAGGTGCTGTTCCGCTGCGTAATGGGGCGGCAGCCCATGCGCATCACCGGCGCAGTAGAAGAAGTGCATTTTTATGCCGATGGGCAGCGCCACCAGCTGCTCTATCTGGGGCGCGCCATCGATGGCACGCGCACGCTCAACACCCTTGACCCCAACGGCAACCCTATGCAAGTGATGGAGGACCCGCAAAAGGTGTTCTTTGAGGATTATGTGGTGGGCGGCAATCTTTACATCCTCAAGGCGGGCGAAACAGTAAAAGGCGGCACGGTGACGCTTTCAGATCCGCTTTCGGCCGCGGATGCGCTGGTGGACGCGCCCCGGCGGGAGGATTATGCCCAGGGGCTGCTTAGCCGTTATTTTGGCGATATCGAATATGAGCGCGACCTGCAGGCCTACGAAAAAAAGAAGGAGCGGGACGCGGTGCGCGCCGCGGTAAAGAAGGCACAGCAAAACTTGCCCGACGGCGCGCGGCAGTGGGATTGCTATGTGTTTGACGGCAAAAGCTATGACGCAAAAAGCTGGACATCGGCGCCGCTGCTGGTGAGCGGGGTGAGCGAAAACGGCCTTGCGGCCAAGCGCGCCAAGGGTCGTCCGGCGATTCTTTTTGAGAAGACCCTTGTGGTGGCCGAAGGGGGCGTCCAAACCGTGACCCTGGACGCAATGCTGGCGCTGTTCCGTAGCGGCGGCGCGGACGCGGTGACCGAGCACCTGGGCGAATTGACCCGGGTGAGCAGCGAACCTGCCGGCTATGCCTTGGCGCTGATGGATGTGCCCAGCCCGCTGCCCATGGAAAAAAACTTTGGCAGCGCCACAGATTGGACGGTCACGTTCCTTGAGGTGCCCGAAATGCTTCTCTATGCCGAAAGCGACGTGGTTGGCGCACCCCGCTGGCTGTTTGCCTACGACATCATGGAAAATGGCATTTCGGAGCGCTATTTGATTGAAAAGCAGGTGGTGCAGGTGCGAAACGCCGCCGTTGGTATTTACTACCGCACACAGGCCGAGGGCGACGGCGCTTTATATTATTGCTACAAAAACAAAGGCGAAAAGCTGCTCACCGGCGTGGACACCATTACGCTTTCGCCCGATCGCACGGGACTTTTGGCCCAGGGGGGCACCAACTTGCGCTACTGCGAAGGCACGCAAATGCAAAATATTGGCCAGGATGTGCTGGCGGGCAGCGTTGTGATGGGCACGGGGCAGGTGTGCTACCTTGCCAAAAAAGACGACAAGGGCATGCTGTACCTGAACACCCTGGACGGGAACGAATCCCGTCTGCTAGACACAGGCGCGGCAAAAATTCTTGCGGTGCGATAACTTGCCCGCAAAAAAAAGGGGGGGTTCCATGGCGCGGAAGGACGGGGATTTTTTCCGTACCGTGCACATCGGCGGGTTCCACAAATCCGACGTAATGCGATATATTGAACAGCAGGAACAGCGGCTGCACGGCCAGACACAGGTGATTGCCGGAAAAGAGCGGCAACTGTGCGCGGCTCGGCGGGAGCAATTGCGGTGGATGCATACAGCCCGCTGGCAGCGTCAACGCAGCGCGGCAGCCGACCGCGTGCAGCGCGAATTGCGCGATTTTCAGCGGCAATTGGCCGCCGCACAGGTGCTGACCGAAGAGGTGGAGCACGAAAATTATTTTCTACGCGAAAAAATTCGGGCTCTCGAAGAGTCGCCAATCAAAGAAGAGCCCCCCAGCGTGCCCCTGGAGCAGCTGACATTCCAATACTTTTTGGAGGAACTGGAAGGCGAAGAAGGCGACACCGGCGAATTTGCACACCTTTAAATGCCACCCTTGCAGCAAAATTCAAGTTACTTACGTAAAAGACGGCCTTGCAAGCAAAAATGTAAGTTACTTGCACACAGGACGGCCTTGCAAGCAAAAATTCAAGTTACTTGCGCAAAAGACGGCCTTGCCACCCTTGCGTCTGCATAGTTTTGCTTTTTCACGCAGATTCTATCAAAAGGAGATCCCCATGCCGCACCTTTCTGTCGAGGCATTGCCAACCGCCGCGGGCACGCTGCGGGCCGGCGCGCGCGTGCTGCTGTCCGGCACGGTCTACACCGCGCGAGACGCTGCACACAAGCGCATCTGCGCGCTACTGGACGAGGGCGCACCGTTGCCGTTTCCTCTTGCGGGGGCATGCATTTATTACGCCGGGCCCACGCCGACCAAGCCCGGTGCGGTGATTGGCAGCTGCGGCCCCACCACCTC
>JAITBA010000051.1 GCA_031283835.1 Oscillospiraceae bacterium | reverse complement strand
CTGAAGGCCGGGCAGAGCGAAAAGCCCGCCGCGCGGCAGATGCTGCTGGAACCCCTTGCCCTACATTTGAGCCGCGAAGAAACCGCTGCGCTGCTAGAAAACACGGTGCTGCTGGAGGACGCGGGTTTTGTGCTGGAAGAGTTTGGCGCGGGAACGCTGCTGCTGCGGGAATGCCCAATGCTGCTCACCGGGGCCGATTTAAACGCCCAGTTGAGCGAAATCGCGGGCTATCTGCTGCAAAAGCGGCAGGACATTGCCACGGAAGCACTTGACTGGATTTTGCACTCGGCGGCGTGCCGCGCGGCGGTGAAGGCGGGCGACCCCATCAGCGCCTACGAGCGCGAAAAATTTGTGGAAACCCTGCTGCGTATGCCGGAAATCCGTCATTGCCCTCATGGGCGGCCCGTCATGATGATCCTCACCAAAAAAGAAGTGGAGAAGCGCTTTGGACGTGCCGGATAAACCGAAGGAGAAAGTGCCGTTGCTGGTGGTGGCAGGGCCGACCGCCGGCGGCAAAACAGCTCTGGCCACGGCGCTGTGCGAGCGGCTGTGCGGCGAAGTGGTGTCGGCCGACTCCATGCAGATCTACAAAGGCATGGACATTGCCACCGCCAAGCCCGGCCCCGAGGAACTGACCCGCGCGCCGCACCATCTCATCAGCGTTTTGGAGCCGTGGGCGCGCTGTTCTGTGGCGCACTACGCGCCGCTGGCCCACGCGGCCATCGCGCATATTCATGCCAGAGGCAAGCTGCCGATTCTCTGCGGCGGCACAGGGCTATACCTCCAGGCGGTGACGGAGAATTTGCAATACACACCACAAAAAACAGACATGGCCGCGCGCCTGTGCATTGCGCCCGATTGGCAGCGCCTGCACAAAATTGACCCGACGGCGGCGGCAAAAATTCATCCCAACGACGCCAAGCGCATTGTGCGCGCGCTCGAACTTTATGCCGTCGCGGGCGTGACACGCACACAGCAGGACGCAAACTCCCGGTGGCAGGTCAGCCCCTACCGGGCAAAGCTGCTCGTGCTGCAGCCCCGCGACAGGCAGGCACTCTACCGCCGCATTGACGCGCGCGTGGAGGCTATGCTGCAAGCGGGCTTGCCGGAGGAAGCGGCCCAATGGCGGCGCAAAATGGGCGCTACCGCCGCCCAGGCCATTGGCCACAAAGAGCTGGAGCCTTATTTTGCGGACACGGCCACGCTGGAAGCGTGCGTGGACAAGCTCAAGATGGAAACCCGGCGCTACGCCAAACGCCAGTTGAGCTGGTTCCGCCGCATGGCTTTTGAGTGGAACGAACGCGTGCCCGGTTCGTGCGGGGTGCTTTGGATAGAGGACACGGATTTGCCGGAACAGGCGGTGGCGTTTTGGAAGGGATCGTCACCCGTTGCGCCTGCAAGAGATCTAACGAGACAAGGGAGTGCGTTATGAAAGAAAAAAAGCCTTATGTATCACCGGTTTTGCCCGAGGACGCGCACTTGCCGCTGGCAGTGCTGCGGTTGCATTGGCGCAAGATTTTTTTTGCGGCGGCGGCGGTGATTGTGCTGGTTTGGGGTGTGGCGGTGGTGGGCGATTTTGTGCTCACCAACAGCAAGCGCTGGGTTACGGCACAGGCAAAGTATGTTGACAAGCAGGTGACCATCAGCGCGAACATGCTCTTTGTGCGGGACGAAATCCCGTTAGAAAACAACGCGACGGGGATTGTGGTGATGCAGGCCGTGGCGGGGGAGCGTGTGGGGGCGGCTCGCAGCTACGCGGTTGTGTGCGAAAGCGGACAGGACGCGGAAGCGCTTAGCCGCCAAAAAACACTGGAGCAGCGTCTTGCCTGGCTAAAAGACGCCAACGAAGCACAGTACTACCACGCGCTGAACGCGTCGCTTTTGGCGCGCCAGGTGACAGACACCTTTGTCGATTTTTTGAAGACCCTCGATAGCGGCGATTGCGCCGCGTTGCCCGCGCAGCAGGAGGATTTCCTCCACCGGGCCACCACACTTGAGGCCGTCATGGGCAGCCGGATGGAATTTTTGGACGAAATTGCCGAGACCGAACAAGAGCTGCAAAAATTGGCGTCGCGCACCAAAACGGCAGGGTTTGTGCAGCTCTTGGCACCTGTCAGCGGGGTCTATTATCCCCAATGCGACGGGCTAGAAGGGCAGCTGACGCCGGCGGCGCTCACGGCGCTGACCCCCCAGGGGCTCGAAACGCTGCGTGCCGCGCGCGAAGCCCCCACGGCCCGCACGCTGGGCAAGCTGGTGAAGGGATTTCGATGGTACGCCGCAACGACGATGACCCCGAGCGAGGCACAGTTGCTGCGGGAGGGCGGGCAATACAATGTGGTGTTCCCGCAGCACAGCGCCCGTGTGTTCCGGCTGCGGGTCGAAAGCATTCGCGCCGACAGCGCGGGGACGCAATTTGCGGTGGTGTTCTCGTGCGACGAGAAAGACGACGCGCTCCTTTGCCTGCGCAATGCCAAGGCCGAAGTGACCACGAAAACGGTGCGAGGGCTTTCGGTGCCGGTGCGTGCGCTGCAATTTCTCACAAAAGAAAGCGGTTTGCCCTACACAGGGGTCTATATTGTGCGGGGCGGCGCGCTGCACCTGCGTGAGGTGGAGGTGCTCCACAAAGACAAAGAAACCGCCATTGTGGCGTGGGGCAACAAAGGGGAACTTACGATGGTGAGGGGAGACCGGCTCACGGTGCAGGGGCACATTCTTTTGGTGGAGCGTCAAAAGGACGGCACGCTGTTGCTTTTGGGGCAAGGGCTCTTGCTCACCGCCGAAAACACCCACGTGACCCCCGCGGTGGAAGGCGGTGCCACCACGGCAGTCACCGTCGAGCGCGGTTTGTTCAACGAAACAATCATCGGCGGCAAGGGTTTGGAGTGGAAACAAAGCAAGGATAGCCTGGTGATTACGGGCAGCGAATTCAGCTACAAAGAGCGGCGCGGCGCACAACTAAAAATTCACGACGCTGTTTTGGTGAAAGGGAGAAAACCGCAGGATGATACAACAACAATACAAGAGAACCCTTGAGCGGGTGCACGAAGCCGCTGTGCGCGCCGGGCGCAGCCCGGAGGAGGTGCGCTTGATGGCGGTGAGTAAAACCGTGGAGCCGCCGCAAATCATGGAGGCGGTGGAGGCCGGGGCGCTGCTGTTGGGCGAAAACAAAGTGCAAGAGCTGCAGCAAAAGCGCGCATTTTTCCCCCAGTGCGCAATGCACCTGATTGGGCACCTGCAAAGCAATAAG
The DNA here is from genome assembly GCA_031283835.1 of Oscillospiraceae bacterium. GTDB lineage: Bacteria > Bacillota > Clostridia > Oscillospirales > Acutalibacteraceae > WRMQ01. The sequence goes on along the minus strand of JAITBA010000051.1, from coordinate 386 downwards.
GCGGCCAAAGCGGTTGCCTGCGCCGACATGATCCAATCGGTGGACAGCGTGCGCATCGCCCGCGAAATATCGAATGCCGCGGGCAAATGCGGCAAGACCATGCCTGTGCTGCTGGAAGTGAACATTGGCCGTGAAGCCGCCAAGTTTGGGTTCTTGCCAGAACAATTGTACGATTCTTTGAGCGAAATTGCCACGCTGCCCGGCCTAAAAGTGCGCGGATTGATGACGGTGCCCCCTTTTTTGGAAGAAAACACGGAAATTCGAAAATTTTTTTCTCAGATGTACCAACTATTTATTGACATTCGGGCAAAAAAAACGGATAATATATGTATGGAGATTTTGTCCATGGGCATGAGTGGCGATTTTGAAATTGCCATTGCCGAGGG
>JAITBA010000005.1 GCA_031283835.1 Oscillospiraceae bacterium | reverse complement strand
CCACGGAGTTGTAGCCCACGATCACATTGCCCTTGTGCGGGGCCATTGCTTCGGCCTGCACGCCCAAAAACCGCACCGCTTCGCGCATGCACAGTGGGTGACCAAAGCGCGGAATGCCGATCTCGTTGCAAATTTGGAGGCCGTCGACCACATCACGCAATTCCGTGATGATTGTGCGCGCGATTTCTCGCACGCGGGCTTCGCCCTCCGGCGTGCGCGGGTCGATGCCCCGCTGCAAAAAAAAGCCCACACTCGGCGTAATAGCCAACACCTTCAGCCCATTGGCGCGGAATCGGCGGAATCGCTCCACATCTTGTTTAAATTCATCACGCAGGCTGCCATCATCTTCGGTCGGGAATGTGACACCCTCCCGCACCCAGCCAATGCCCGCACCCACCAGCTGCGCATAATCCTCGCTGGGCCGGCAGATTCCGTGCACCATGCCCCCTGTTTTTTCGCGAAATCGCGCCAGTTCCGCCGACGTCTTTGGCACAAACGGATACCGCAGCAGCGCGGGCAGCCCATGCCCCAACCCGTATTTTAGTTGCTCTTTCAGCCATGTTTCCATCAAAGCGCCTCCCATCTTTCGGTTCCTACCTATCATACCACAAAAAAACGCAACCCGCAAGCCCAATCACACAAATTTTGCTGCGATTTTGTGAATAGTTTGCTGCAATTTGATGATTCGTCTACAGACGACGCCCCCTATGCGCACTAAAACGCATAAGAGGCGCCTTTGCTTAGGGGTTATGCGGAGTACAACGGAGGGTTATAGCAGCAACAACCACAGCGCTGCGCGAAGCGCCCAAAATACCAAGGTATCAAGGGGAGCGGGGACGGATTGCCCGAGCAGCGCGGTAACGCCCGCGGGGTCGTTTGCGCAGAGCTTTGACACATAGTTGAGCAACACGCCATAGACCACGGTGGTGTCCGCCTTCACGGTGTTGGTCGCAAGGTCTAGTTTGCCCGCGTGGGCAAGGGCATCCCAGTCAATGGGGGGCAGTTTTAGGAGCGGCGGGTCGCCAAGAAGTAGATCCAGCAAACCGTCCAAGCCGTCGATGGGTGCCCCGAGAATTTCGTCAAAGAGCTTGATCGGGTCGCCGCCGGGCATAGAAAGCGCAACGTCAAACAAGCCTTCAATCGCTTCGCGGCGATAGATGATGTTGGGCAAGCGCTCTAGCAGCTGGCCCACCGGGTCGGCGGCGATTTCTTCCACCAAATCCAGCAGGGGACGCACGATGGCGTCAACGAGGCGTTCCATGTGGATACTAAAAGCGATATACTGGAGATATGCGAACATGCCGTTCGCCGGGTACTTTGCGTCCTTAAAATGCGCCTTGTAGGTGTTTTCGAGTTCCTCGCGCGAGACAAGATTTTCGCACCCGAGTGCCTCCAGCGCCGGAAGCACAGCGGTTTCGTAGGCGCCGCCCTCAGTGATGAAGCCGAGATCCGGGATACACAGCAGGCGCAGCAACGGGCGCAGAACCAAGCCGGCCACCTTCAAAAAGGAATCTTTATCGTGCACGCCCCACGTGAGAGCGGCATCGTCAAAGCCTTCCAGGCAGTTGTCTCCGTCGCCCATTGCGCTGAGCGCAGCTAAGTTTTCCTTGTATTCCGTGGCATAGGGTTCGTCCTTGATGGAATTGGCGATCTGCGCAGGCCTATTGCGGATTTGCACGGGGTTCCTGGAACCGGCAATATTCGTCTCAATCAAAATGCCGGCCTCAAGCTGAATCAGCGCGTTGATGGTGTCGTCGGTATAGAGGTCGTTCGTCAGAGCTTTGAGGTCAACCAGGGAATTCACCAGTTGCGGCAACACCTGTTTGACAAGCAACTGCTCGCCCGGCCAAGCGATATAGCGCCCAACAAGAGGAACCGTGAAAGGGTCGGTTTTCGTCCAGCATTCTTTTTCGTCCGCAGCGTTTGCGGGCAAACTGCCGCCCGTTACGCAGCCAATAAGAAGCATTCCCGCCAGCAAGAGACTGGCAAGCCGTTTGCATTTCATAAAGATCTTTTCTCCTTAAATTAATTTGGTGTTTTTACATTGAACATGTTCAAGGGTAGCTATAGTATAGCACAATGTTTGGATTAATTGGTTCCGCATGAGAACTATTTCGTGACAATTTGTCTTTAATTGTTCATTATATTTTAACAACATATTCCAATCGCTGCCAAAATATGACAATAACACTGAAATAATGTTGCAAATATGTTGCAATTTGGTCGCATTTCGTTTTTTTGTTTGGATAAACGAATGCCGACCAAGGGGCATTTGGCCCACAGGGCGCGCAAGGTATGCAAGGCCCAACCGGCCCCCAGGGCGTGCAGGGCGACCCCGGCCCGCAGGGGCTATTCAGTTGGAACGTATTATTTTGGGCGACAAGGGCAATCGGACGCCCTTTTGTTGCGAAAAGTATGACACACGCAAAAACAAAAACATCCCCCAAAAATTCGTGGTTTTTGGGAGATGTTTTTCGTTGATTTTCTATTCCAGCCCAAAGTTTCGAATCAGCCCCTCACGGTTGCGCCAGTCTTCTTTCACCTTCACCCAGCATTGCAGGTGCACGTGGCAGCCAAAAAAAGACTCCATGGCCAGGCGCGCTTCGGTCGAGATTTTTTTCAGCATCGCGCCGCCCTTGCCAATGATCATGCCCTTATGGGTTTCGCGCTCGCAAAAAATCGTGATTTCCACGTCTAGCAGGCCAGCGCCGGGGCGCTCGCGCAGCTTTTCAATCACCACCGCTGTGCCGTGCGGGATTTCCTGTTCCAGATGCCGCAGCAACTGCTCGCGCAGCAGTTCTGCCGCCAACACCCGCTCCGGCTGGTCTGTGAGCGTATCTTCGGGGAAAAAGAACCCTTCGCTCAACGGCAGCGAGGCAAACAGCGTGTCTAGCTCCGCCTGCAGCGCGGGCAAATTCGCGCCGGTTTTGGCCGAACAGGGCACCACCGCATAGAAATCGCATTCGTTGCCGAACAACAAAATACGTGCCGCAAGCGCTTCTTTGCGGCGCAGCAAATCCACTTTGTTGAGCACAAGAATCACCGGCGCGTGCTGCCGCTTGCAGTCGGCCAGCAGCTGGGTCTCCTGTGGCGCAAGGCCTTCAGCGTTGGCGTCTGTCACCAGCAGGCACGCGTCCACGCCCTCCATGCCCTCCCTGATGGCCCGGGCCATGTGCTCCCCCAGCTTGGTGCGGGGCCGGTGCAGGCCCGGCGTGTCGGTGAAGACCAGTTGGCGTTCGCCATCGGTGCGCACCCCCATGATTTTGGTGCGTGTGGTTTGGGGTTTGGGGCTTACGATTGCCACTTTTTCGCCTAGCAGGGTGTTGAGCAGGGAGGACTTGCCCACGTTGGGGCAGCCCACAATGGCGATAAACGCGGTTTTTTGCATGATAAATTTTCTCCTTCTATTCTTCAAAGCCCAGTGTAATC
>JAITBA010000172.1 GCA_031283835.1 Oscillospiraceae bacterium | reverse complement strand
GCCCGCGCGCAGTTGCCTGGTTCCGCTGGATAGTTCTTTGTGATTCAGCCGCACAAGGCGGGCCCGCAGAGCCTCTTCCGCTTTCCCGCGGGAAAGTGCGAACGCTTCCGACAGCACGGCGTCCAGCCGCAGAGAAGGCACGGTGCCGCGGATCTCCCGCGAATTTTTTGCCGGAACGGGCAGTTCTTTCAAAGGTATTTGCGTTGCTTTTACGCCAACTTTGCCAACCTTCGTCAGGTTTTCGCACAAAAAGCACGCCGCGCGAGGCAAGCACACCAGCCAAGCTTCGCCTTGACCGGTGAGGATATCCCCCAGCACGCCGCGCTCCAGGCCCAAAGCCAGCGCCGCGCCCAGCACGTCCCGATGGCCAATGCAATCCTGCGCGCGGAACGTGAGCTTGATGGCCGCAATATAACAATCGCGGGCATGTGCGCCAAAAACGGGCACGACGCGTTCCGCCTGGGCAAAGCCGCCGTTGAGCGTGACGGCGTTGCCAAACACGCGCTGTGCCTGGGCTGCCTGCACGGGTGTGAGGAACGTGCCCGCGCCGCCGCGCCGCTGCAAATCGCGCAAATGGGGGATGAAATAATCTTGTGAATCCGGCAAAAGCAGCCCTCCGTCTGTTGTGTTTTTTTGGGAACCCCGGGCGATCGCGCCGCTATTGTACTTTAAAGCCCATGTCCATCAGAAAGTCGGCGGCTTCTTCCACGGCCTCGTGGTCGGCGGGGGGCAGGTCCTTCAGCGGATAGTCCATGCCGGTGGCTTGCCATTTGTGCGCGCCCAGCTGGTGGAATGGCAGCAGTTCAATGCGTTCGATGCATTTGTAGGGGCGCAGGCGCTCGGCAAGGGCGCGCAGCTGCTTGCTTTTGAGGGTGTGGCCCGGCACCAGCACGTGACGCAGCCACACCTGCTTGCCTGTGTGTTCGCAATAATCCAAAGTGAGAAAAGACCGCGCCGCGCCATGCCCCGTGAGTTGGCGCGCCAGGTCGTCGCCTGCGGCCTTCACGTCAAGCAGCAGCAGTTCGGCAGCGTCGATGGCGGCGGTGCAGCGGGGCAAATCGGGGGCACCGGCGGTGTCGATGGCCGAAGGAATGCCCATGGCTTGCAGCCGCCGCGCTGCTTCCGCCACAAAGTCGGGCTGCAGCAGCGGTTCCCCGCCCGAAAACGTGACGCCTTGCACAAAGTGCCGGTAGCGCAGCACCTCCTGCACTGCCCGGTCGGTGCTCCAGCTTTCGCCGCCCGTGAGCGCAATGGCGTCGGGGTTGTGGCAATAGGCGCAGCGCAGCGGGCAGCCCTGCAAAAAAAACACAAACCGCACCCCCGGCCCGTCCACGGTGCCAAAGGTTTCGGTGTGATGTATTTGCGCAGTGTGCATGGCAGTCCTCCACTTTTTCTTTCACTTTTACCTAAAACACAATCATTCTTCAACACGACCAAAAACACATATTCCGCCACAACCGTGCGTTTATTATAACACACCTTTACCCAAAACACAATCATTCTTCAACACGGCCAAAAGCACATGTTCCGCACAACCGTGCGTTTATTATAACACAAACCGGCAACGGTTGCAAGCAGGTTTTGCGTGCTTGCGCGTATAAGCTTCGCGAAAAAATTTGGGAAATCTGTGGTTTTTGCTGGACAAACGGATTTTTGTCTGCTATAATAAAAAGGACATAATATTTTTTGGATTGGAGGAAATGCCTTATGGTGGAATACAGCGAAAAACTGGCGCGGCAGGTAGAGAGCTATCTGAAAAGCCAGGAATGGAAATATGACTTTGACACGGAGGACGGCGTGTTCCGCTTTGGGATGAATCTGGAAAACAAGATGCATTCCTGCAAGATGAATATCGTCGTCGGCAGCGCAATCATCACCTCCTATGCCGTCTCGCACATTGGCGCGGACGCCGACAGCATGGCGCAGGCGGCCAACTACCTCACCCGGGCCAATTATGGCCTAAAGCTGGGCAACTTTGAGCTGGACGTGCGCGACGGCGAGGTGCGCTACAAAAGCGCGCTCTTTTGCGGCGACGATGTGCCTGCGCTGAAAGTGGTGGAACGTGTGGTGGATGTATCGTTCCAGATGATGCAAGCGTATGGCGATGGTTTGCTCAGTGTGATTTTTTCTGGCGCCGACCCCGCGCAAGAAATCGCAAAAATTGAAGATTAATGGAGGGACAACGAGCAATGGTTGGAATTGGTAAATGGCAGTTTTTTATGGATACCATGTTTTATCGCGGGAACGCATTTTTGCTTGTGCGCGAAAAAGACGGCGACTACGACATTGGCCTTGAGGTGCCGGGTGTGGAGATACCGGCCATCACATTTTCAAACGTTACCATAGAAGAAAACACGGTGAGCGGCATCACCCGCACCGACCTGCTCAAGGGCAAAGACATACCTTTCAGCGCCACATTCACAGACGACACAGCCAACGGCTGGCTCAAGGTGCCCTTTTTGGGCAAACTGAAGCTAAAGAACGGCGTGAAAGTTGCCTAGACCTTAAAAAGAGAAAAAATCCCCTTCGGAGGAATTCCGGGGGGATTTTTTAATAAGAAAGCCCATTGCTATATTGGGTTGCGGATAATTTTAGGAGCCCTGCGGGCCCGCTGGCCCCACGGGGGCATTCATATCGTGCCATCAAGAAAAACGACGAAGTATATGGGTTAAATATAAAGATAAATATAAAAACCTTTGCAATCACGTTAACCACCTTGCGTCGCCGCAAAACAGCGCCTCAATGGCAAATCGTCAATCCCATCCCCCGCGGCGCCGCGGGCGGTTAGCCGAGTTGCTGAGAGATGCCTTCGAATTTGGTGCGGGTTTGGTCCACTTGCTGTTGTTGGGCCGGTTGTGGTTGATACCAGCCGCGGCGGTGCATCTCGCCGAACACGCCGGATTGGATGCTCTGCTCGTCGCGCAGGATGTTGAGCATGTCATTTTTTAGGTTCTGGTTGGTGCACTCGGCGCTGAAGGTGTTGTAGCTGCCGGCGGCCTGCTTCTGCGCGCCTAGCATGTCGGTCAAAATTTCTTGATCCTGGAATTTTTGTTGATTTGGCATAATTTCGCGTCCTTTCGATTAATAAAGATAGCCCATAAGGGTGCTGTAGTGCTGCTTGTGGCGACCCGCCACCTGTTCCGCCGTGGTGCGGATCTGGGGATCCTGGGCCTGGGCGGCGTAGTTTTGGAACTTTTTTACGAGCAGCTGCTCTTGGTTGAGCATATCTTCGAGCGCGGAAAGTTCTTTTTGTGTGAGGTTGGTCATGTGTGGTGCTTCCTTTCGTTTGGTGTTTGATGGAGGAGTGCACCGTTAGCGTGTGTGGCAGCGACGGTTTTATGCGTGGAAAATGCAGGAGCTTACCTGCGGTGGGCGCACTTGTGCCCCGCCGCAAGCAAGAGGATTTTATGCTGCGATTCGCAAAAACATCACAATTAAATATACCAGATCCAGCCAAAGAGGAAAATGATGAGCAGCCACTGCCACCACACGTAGTCCACCGTGACAGTTACGCTGGAGGTAAAGTCGTCGCCGTCGGTGGCGGTGATGATGGCGACGCCCTTTTTTGCACCCGTGATTTTGCCGCTGGCAGGGTCAACAGACACAACGCCAGAGTTGCTGCTGCTCCAGCGCACGGTGCCGGGCGCACTGGTTTCTAGCCGAAGGGTTTGGCTCGATTTAAATTGCAGGTTCACGTTGCCGCCAACAATCGCAGGGGCGGGGTTTTTGCTCCACATGGCAAAAAGCACAAGGTCGGCGTCGAGGGCATATGTGCCGCCGCTGGGGTAGGCCGGCACGCCACCGGGGTCTTCGCTTTCGCTTTCGGCCCAGCCCACAAAGGTGTAGCCGCGCCGGACTGGCTTGCGCGTGTCGAGAGTCAGTTCTGTGCCGCGCTGTTTTTCCTGCGTATCAGGTAGGTTTGTCACATCTGCGGGGTCGGGCGCGTTAGGATTATACCGCACAAAATAGGTGCCGCGGTGCACGCGGGCGCAGGTCACAAAAATTTCATCTTCATCCGTGACGGGTACGGTATAAAATCCGTTGGCTTGGCTGGGCGCAAAACGCTCCAACGCATAGCCCTCCACAGGGTCCAGCGGCGCAACGTAATCCAGAAGGAATTCGTCGTTTGGCACTGCGTCGCAAAAGTCTTCTCCCACGAGCAAGTTGAGGTTCAGCACCTGAATTTGCCGCGCGTCGGCTGGTTCGCGAAGATCTTCTATGCACAGCACCACGCGCACGGTTCGCGGCACAAAGCCCGGGAACAGTGTGCGGTCAATATCAAAGGCCGTGGGGCAATCTTGCCAGCCGACGAACTGGTAGCCGGTTTTGCGGGGCGGGTTTGCCCCGTGCAGCGCCGCGAAGTAGGCGTCGTCCAGCGGCGTGCCATAGATCTGCACGTCTTCGGCAAAAAGTGTGCCGTCCTCCAGCGCAAAGCGCAGTGTCACCAGCGGACGGAACACCGCCACCAGGGTTTGGTCAGGCACATAAGTGCCGTTCACGGTGGCCAGCGGCGTTTCGCCCGGCAGCAAATCGCAAACCAAACTCCCTTGATTCACATAATCTTCTTGCAGTGCCCAGCCCACAAAGGCGTAGCCCTCGTCGGGCATGGGCACAGGGAATTTTTTGGCAATCTGCGCTTCGAGCGTGGTGCCTTTTTCTATGTTGCGCACGGCATGGAGGTTGCCCGCAAGTCTGCCGTGTTCGCCCGGCACAACGTTGACGCACACCGGGTCTTGTGCAAGAGCCTCCACAGAATATTGCAGCGGCGCGGGCAACGCCACCGCCACGGCCCGGTAGCCGTCGCTGGTTGGCCCCGCGGAATAATACATGGCGGCATTGGGGGTTTTGGGCGTGCGCACGGCGGCTTGTGCAAAAAAAATGTCTGCCGTCGTGTCGTTGGTTGCCACAGGCGCGTCCTCTTTGACTTTGAAGTAGCAGCTGAAAAAGGGCGTGCTGCCGGTGCGCGTTGCCGGGCTGGGGGCACCCACGGTGTCGTAGGGGATTTTTAGTGCGATGGCCGCATAATTTTCATAGGCGGCCGCCAGCGAGCCCTCCGCGTTTTTCCATGCGGCGGGGTAGTCGAGGGGGCTTGCGGCGTGCAGACTGCCCACGGGGCTGCCCACCTGCCACAGCGGGTTGTCGGCGTCCGGCGTCAAAAAATCCGTGATTTTGCGGCCAGGCAACTCCGTGCCGCCCAAAATGACATCTTCACAAACCACCCCTGTGCTTTCGGCCGGGGCAAAGTAGCGCGTATCATAGTAAAAAATAGTGTAATTGGCATAAATTGGAAAATCTGTCTGCGTGGCAACAGCAACCTGCAGCACATCGCCCTGCACAAGCGTTTCGGCGGGAGAAACGCTGGCTTTTAGCGCCAAAGCGATGTTTTTTTCGGGCACCAAAGCGTCAGCGCCCCATGCGGCCGCCGCGCACAGAGCCGCCAAAGCCAAAACCGCCGCAAGCCGTGCCGCCGTGCGTCCCCAGCCACAATATCGAGATCGCATTCCTATGCCTCCTTGCCCGTTCACAAACACTTCACATTCTCTTTATTATAACGCAGCGCGCGCGGTTTGTCAATGATAAGTTTTTGCAACAGCACGCAGCAGCCCTTGTTTGACGAATTTTCTCCTCCCTGCATGAACCATGACAAATCTTCCCATACTTTCCACGAAAGACAACGGAAGAGGGGATTGCACATGCACTTTAATAAAGTGGAAATTTGCGGGGTGAACACGGCCAAGCTCAAGGTGCTAAAAGAAGCGGAAAAGCGGACGCTGCTTGCGCGCGTGCGTCAGGGAGATAAGCAGGCG
>JAITBA010000135.1 GCA_031283835.1 Oscillospiraceae bacterium | reverse complement strand
CCTTCCAAATGGCGGGCATTTTTGCCCGTGAGCGCATCGTTCCTTCCGAAAAAAAGAATTCCGTGGGCGCCAACTTCAAAATGATGTGGCGCAACAAGCCCTTCCGCCAACTGCTAATTTCCGGCATCCTGGGCTTTCCGCGCAACATCACCCTGCTGGTCGCCATCCCCATGGTCACCTATTATTTTGCCAGCAAAGACCCCGGCAAGGTGACGATGTATATCGCGCTGATTGGCGGCGGCCTGTTTATCGGCATGTTTGGGGCCACGGGCATGGTGCCCAAGCTCCTCGACCGCTTTAGCAAAAAGAGCCTCTATAACTTCGGCAACCTGGTGGAGATTCTGCCGAACCTTTCCATTTTTGTGCTGTTCCTCATTTCTACCAAAGTGCAGGGCGGCCTGACCAACGTAGCGCTGCTCATCCCCGTAATGGCAATGTTTGCCATCAAGGGCATCTGCCTGGGGCTGTTCAACGCGCTGCAAACCACCATGATCGCCGACGCGGTGGACTACGAAGACTACACCCACCATGTGCGCCCCGACGGCGTGTTCTTTTCGGGCCAAACCTTCACAATAAAAATTGGCACCGGCATTGCCAACGCCGTGTATGGTTTCATCTGCGCGGCGGTGCTGTTCTCGGGCCAAAACGTGGAAGCACTGCAAGATCTGATCAACCATGCCCTCATCCCCCGCGACCTAATGGTCAAAGGTTCCACCGCGGTGGTGCACGTCATGGAAAAAACCAGCGTTTCGGGCGAACTGGTGACGGCTAGCCTGACGGCGGGCAACCTCTATAACTTCTTCTTCGCCATGTTCTTTGCCGTGTCCATCATCCCGGCCATTGGCAACGTTTTGGCTGTGATTCCCACATGGAAATACGCCCTCGACCGCGAAACCTACGAAAAAATCCTCGTGGAACTGCAAGAACGCCGTCGGACAGAAGGCAAACTGGCAGAAGCAGAGTAAAATTTTTTCTTTTCTCTTGACATTACGCGCAATTCGCGGTACAATTATAGAGCAACGCCGCACGGCAGAAGATCTGCCAGAAGACGCGCGGTGAACCGGTGCGGCACCGGCTCTTAAGAAGGGTATCCAATCATATGAATCACGCAGACAAAAGCATGGAGCAAATTGTGACGCTGTGCAAGGGGCGTGGCTTTGTCTACCCGGGCAGCGAAATCTACGGTGGTCTGGCCAACGCGTGGGATTACGGCCCGCTGGGCGCGGCGCTGAAAAAGAATATTAAGGAAGCCTGGTGGCGCAAGTTCATTCAAGAAAGCCCCTACAACGTGGGGCTCGACTGCGCGATTCTCATGAATTCCCAGGTGTGGCAGGCGTCGGGGCACGTGGTCAACTTTAACGACCCGCTAATCGACTGCAAAAGCTGCAAAACGCGCCACCGCGCCGACCATCTTGTCGAGGCCTACAACAACGAAAACGGCATCGACATGAACGCCGACGGGCTGCCCAACGACGTGCTCACGGCCTATATCGCCGAAAAAGGCATTGTCTGCCCCAACTGCGGCAAAGCCGATTTCACCAATATCCGCAAGTTCAACATGATGTTTAAGACCCACCAGGGCGTAACCGACGACAACGCGGCAGAAATTTATCTGCGCCCCGAAACCGCCCAGGGCATGTTTGTCAACTTCAAAAATGTGCAGCGCACAACCCGCAAAAAATTGCCCTTCGGCATTGGCCAAATGGGCAAGAGCTTTCGTAACGAGATCACCCCGGGCAACTTCATCTTCCGCACGCGGGAGTTTGAGCAGATGGAGTTGGAGTTCTTTTGCAAGCCCGGCACCGAGCTGGAATGGTTCGACTATTGGCGCGCTTTTTGCAAAAATTTTCTGCTCTTGATTGGCCTGCACGAGGAAAATTTGCGCTTGCGCGACCACGAAAAAGAAAAACTTAGCCACTACAGCAACGCCACCACCGATATTGAGTACCTGTTCCCCTTTGGCTGGGGCGAGCTGTGGGGTGTGGCCAGCCGCACCGACTTCGACCTAAACGCCCACCAAACCGCCTCGGGCCAGGACCTAACCTACTACGACCAGGCGCAAAACACACACTACACCCCCTACTGCGTGGAGCCTGCCGTGGGCGTGGATCGCATCTTTTTGGCCACGCTGTGCGACGCCTACGACGAAGAAGTGGTGGACGCCGAAAAAAACGACACCCGCGTGGTGTTGCGGTTTCACCCGGCATTGGCGCCGGTGAAGGCCGCGGTTTTGCCCCTGAGCAAAAAATTGACGGAACCCGCGCAGGCGGTTTTCGGCCGGCTTAGCAAGGCCTTTGTCTGCGACTACGACGACACCGGCTCCATCGGCAAGCGCTACCGCCGGCAAGACGAAATTGGCACACCCTTTTGCGTCACCTACGATTTCGAAAGCGAAACCGACGGCTGTGTCACCGTGCGCGATCGGGACAGCATGGAGCAAATCCGCCTGCCCCTTGCCCAGCTCGAAAGTCACATCCAAAAAAAGCTTGTCTTTTGACGCACAACCCCTCGGATTCATCCGCGTTTATATTGAAAGGTTTCAGTACGCACAAGATTCCCGGATTCATCCGCGTTTAATTTAAAATTGGAGGTATCAGTATGAAAAAAGCATTATCCGTCCTGCTGGCCATGTGTATGCTGGTTGCAGTCGCCGTGCCGTTCGCCTTCGCCGGCTCCTATAAGGGCGCCGTAAAGGCAGACCCCACAACGATTGCTGTCGGCGAATCCACAACGCTTTCGCTTGACCCAAACTTTGCAGCCGGGGACGGCAGCGCGGACACCAAGGTGGTGTGGGCGCTCGACGCAGGCGACGACGCGCGTGCCAAGTTGGAGCAAACCGAAGGCGAGAGCGTAAAACTGACCGGCATTTCCGCGGGCACCGTGCGTGCCACCGCCTACGAAGGCGCAACTAGCACTGCAAACCGCATCGACTCCGTGGATGTGACAATCACGCGCAACCCCTACAGCGACGGCAACGTGGTTGCCAGCAAGACGGAGTTCCCCGTCGGTGACTTCACCGAACTCACGCTCGACCCGCCGTACAAAGGCACCGACGAAGACCATTGGGTGTATTGGGCGATTGAGGGCACCGGGACTTACATCGTGGCGTTTCGTCCAGGCCGCTCCATCGATGGCGCCGAGGAAGATTTGAACCCCAGCGACGACCACTTCACCTACAACAACGAATCCATGTTTATCTATGGTTCGGCGACCGGCATTGTGACCATCAACGCGTATGAGCGCGACCTCACAACCACTCCTCCTACCGACACGCCAATCGACTCCGTTACACTAAAAATCAAATATGCCGAGGACCCGAGTCGCGGCGAACCGACCGAAAACGAGCTGCGCACCATCCTCAAAATTTGGTGGAACGACCTGAAGTGGACCTGGAACTACGAGATTCACCCATGGCTCAAGCACTCCTACTTTGCCGTTGTGGCCTGGTTCGAGTCCATCCCCGCCACCGTTGCCAGCTGGTTCCAAGGCTAAGAACCCGTATTGATAGCCTTAACCCAAATTTTACTGTGCCTGTGCCAGAACACCGCGTTCGTCGCGGGTGCAGCGGAGCGACAGAGCGCCGCCACAGGCAAATGACGCAGGGCGGGGGAAGTTGATTCCCCTGCCCTGTTTAATAAAGGAGAAGCAATCGCCCATGACCATGAAGCAAGTACAATTCACCGAAACCGTGTTGCGAGACGCAAACCAATCCCTCATCGCAACGCGGTTGCCCTTTGCCAATTTTGCACCAATCCTGCAAACCCTCGACCAAGCGGGGTATTACTCGCTGGAATGCTGGGGCGGCGCCACGTTCGATAGCTGTCTGCGCTATTTGGGCGAGGATCCGTGGGAGCGGCTGCGACAGATTCGCAAAGCGTGCCCCAACACCAAGCTGCAAATGCTGCTGCGCGGGCAAAACCTGCTGGGCTACAAGCATTACCCCGACGACGTGGTGCGTGCCTTTGTGCGCAAAAGCGTAGAAAACGGCATGGACATTATTCGGATTTTTGACGCGCTGAACGACCTGCGCAACATCGAAACCGCCGTGGACGAAACCCTAAAATGCGGCGCGCACGCCAGCGGCACCCTGTGCTTCACCGCCAGCCCCATCCACACCCTCAACAATTTTGCGCAGCTGGCCGTGCAGCTCGAGAAAATGGGCGTGCAGTCCATCTGCATCAAAGACATGGCGGGCATTATGGGCCCAAAAGAAGCGTATGACCTTGTGCGCGCCATCAAGCAGAGCGTGCAGCTGCCTGTGGTGGTGCACACCCACAACACCACGGGTTTGGGGCCAATGACGCTGCTCAAGGCGGCGGAGGCAGGGGCGGACGTGATTGACACCGCGCTTTCGGCCTTCAGCGGGGGCACCAGCCAGCCCGCCACCGAAACCATGGCCTACGCCCTGCGGCAAATGGGCTGCGAAGTCCGCTTAAACGATAAAATTGTGAAGGAAGCCAACGATTTTTTCCAGCCGCTTGTGAAGAATTTTATCGCAGAAGGGTTGCTGAACCCCACCGTGCTGGGCACCAGCCCCGACGCGCTGATTTACCAAATCCCCGGGGGCATGCTTTCAAACCTGGTGGCGCAGCTCACCGCGCAAAACAAACTCGGCCTGCTCGACGAAGTGCTGACCGAAACCCCGCGGGTGCGCGAAGACCTCGGCTACCCGCCCCTGGTGACGCCCATGAGCCAAATGGTGGGTGCGCAGGCTGCCAGCAATGTGCTGGCGGGTGCGCGTTACAAAAACATCTCAAAAGAAGTGCGCGCCTACGTGCGCGGGGAATACGGCAAAGCGCCGGGGCAGATTAACCCGGAATTGCAGCACAAAATCCTGGGCGACGACCCCCCCATAACCTGCCGCTTCGCCGATTTGCTGCCCCCGGGGCTCGAGGCCGCCAAGGCGGAACTGGGCAGCCGCGCCACATGCGAAGAAGATATTCTCAGCTACATCGCCTTCCCGCAGCAAGCCGAAACCTTCTTTGCGGCCCGCGAGGCCAAACGCAGCAAAACCTTTCCCTACGTGCTGCGCAAAGTGGAGGACTAACCATGCCAAAAGTCACAGATTTTACCGTCACGCAGTCCGTGCTCTACGCCATCGCCGGCATAGCAGTTGTGCTGCTCACCCTGACGCTGCTGTCTCTGCTTATCACCTTGCTTTCAAAAGCGATTTCTTTCTTCGCACCCGCGGCGGACGCCTCATCTTCGGCACCCGCGGCACAAGAGTTCCCCCTCCCCGCAAAGCCCGCGCAGGCGGCCGAAGTCAAACTCACCAACACAGACGAACAAACCGCCGCCCTCCTCATGGCCATTGTGGCGGCACAGAGCGAAATCCCGCTCAATCATTTGCAATTCAACAGCATCAAATTGCTTGCGGAGGATGCCCCATGAAATACATCATTACCCTCAACAAAAAAAATTATGAAGTAGACGTGACCGAAAGCGCCGCGGAACTCATCTCCATAACACCCGTGCCCGCGGCGGGCCCGCCGCCTTCGGCGCAAAACGCCCCGGCGCCCAACACGCAGGTCTCTGCCAACAACCGGCAAAGCGACGAAACCGCACCGCAGGTGTCGCAGGGGCAAAAAGTGCTCGCGCCCATGCCGGGCAGCATTGTTTCCATCGCGGTGACGGTGGGCGAGAGCGTGAAGGCCGGGCAGGTGCTGCTGGTGTTCGAAGCCATGAAAATGGAAAACGAAATCGTCGCGCCCGCCGACGGCGTTGTGAAGCAAATCCTCACACAGAAGGGCGCCTCCATCAGCACAGACGAAGTGCTGCTGGTGCTGTAGCCGTTATTATCAAGGAGGCCAAATGAATTTATTGGATATTTTGCGGGGGTTGTGGGAATCCTCCGGCGTGGCGCAACTGTTTGCCGGCGGCGCGTTTCACTGGCAAAATTTGGTGATGATCGCACTGGCGTTTGTGCTGCTGTACTTCGCGATTTTTAAAAATTGCGAACCGCTGCTGCTGGTGCCCATCGCCTTTGGCATGCTGCTGGTGAATTTGCCGGGCGTGGAGCTGTTTAACGACGCTGTCGGCCTGTTCGACCCAAACAACGCGCAACCGGGCGCCCATTGGTACGAAATGGGTCTGCTGCGGTTCTTCTATTTGGGCGTAAAAAGCTCTGTATTCCCCTGCCTGATTTTCCTGGGTATCGGCGCAATGACGGACTTTGGCCCGCTGTTGGCCAACCCTTCGAGCCTGCTGCTGGGCGCGGCGGCACAGTTGGGCATTGTGATAGCTTTTGTGCTTGCCCATGTGCTGGGGTTCCCCTCGCTCGAGGCGGCGGCCATTGCCATCATTGGCGGCGCAGACGGCCCCACCGCTATTTGGCTCACCGGCAAGCTGGCCCCGCGTCTTGTGGGCAGCGTCGCCATTGCCGCCTATAGCTACATGGCCCTCATCCCGTTCATCCAGCCGCCCATCATGCGCCTGCTCACCACCGAAAAAGAGCGGCAAGTCGAAATGAAGCAGGTGCGCAAGGCAACCAAAACCGAGCGCATCCTCTTCCCGGTGGTGGTGCTGGTGCTCACGGTGTTCATTTTGCCAAGCGTCGCACCCCTGCTGGGCATGCTGATGTTTGGTAACCTGCTGCGCGAGTGCGGCGTGACCGAACGCCTGAGCGACACCGCGCAAAACACGCTGATGAATATCGTCACAATCCTGTTGGGCGTGAGTGTGGGCGCGACCACCGTCGGCACCGATTTTTTGCAACTAGAAACCTTGATGATCATTGGCTTGGGGCTTGTGGCGTTTAGCTTTTCCACGGCGGGCGGTGTGCTGCTGGGCAAGCTGATGTACTGGCTCACCAAGGGCAAGGTGAACCCCCTGATTGGTGCGGCGGGCGTTTCGGCCGTGCCCATGGCCGCGCGCGTGGCGCAGCGCGAGGGCGCAAAGTACCGCCCCGGCAACTACCTGCTCATGCACGCCATGGGCCCCAACGTGGCTGGCGTCATTGGTTCCGCCGTCATGGCCGGTTTTCTTCTCCTTATTTTTCAATAAGCCCCCATTGCGCCGGGTCCCCCATTGCATAACCGCCAAAAATATAAGCAATATGTCTGTGTTTTTATCAAAATAAGCAAATCGCAAAAAATTGCAAAAAAAGCTTGACTTGTTGCGAAATACCTGCTATAATAAATAAGCGTTGAGGGCAGCGCAAGCGCGCTACCTTCACAGTCGGTGCTTATGACGGTGAGGCTCCACCCGTTCCCATCCCGAACACGGTAGTTAAGCTCATTCGTGCTGAAGATACTTGGCGGGCGACCGCCCGGGAAAATAAGTCGGTGCCGACACCAACACCCGTCATCCAACAGGATGGCGGGTTGTATTTTTTGAGGGTTCGCCGCCGTGCCGTTGCCGGCACAAACAAATTCCGCCAAAAAAGCTGGCTCCTCCCCCGCCCCGGCATTGCGACGGCGTGGTGTTTGCAAAAAATTAATTTTTCGAAAGGAAATTTGATTATGCCAAAAAAAATTGCCGTGCTCATGGGCAGTATCAGCGACCTAGACACCATCCGTCCGGCCATCAGCCTGCTGGGGGAACTGGGTATCCCCTATGAAGCACATGTGTATTCCGCGCACCGCACCCCTGCGGAAGCCGCGATTTTTTCCAAACAGGCGCGCGCGAATGGTTTTGGGGTCATCATCGCGGCGGCGGGTATGGCCGCGCACCTAGCGGGCGCCATCGCCGCGCAAACCACGCTGCCGGTCATTGGCCTCCCCGTGAAGGGCCCGCACTTCGACGGCCTGGACGCGCTGCTTTCTACCGTGCAAATGCCGCAAGGCATCCCGGTGGCCACCGTGGCGGTCAACGGTGCCTACAACGCCGCCATGCTGGCCGCGCAAATCCTCGCGGTCGAAGACGCCGCGCTGGCGCAAAAACTCGCAAAGCTGCGTGAGCAAATGGCCAACGGCGTGCTAGCCAAAGACGCGCAGCTGCAAACCCTTCTCAACGTATAATTTTAATTCGCAAAAAATTTTTTTAAAACCCATATGCAGGAGGAATTTTGATGCAAAAAATAATCAGCGGCAAGGTGCGCGACGTTTTTGATGTGGATGAGCAGCAGCTTGTGATTGTGACGACAGACCGCATTTCGGCCTTTGATGTGATTTTGCCCACGCCCATTGCGGGCAAGGGCGCGGCGCTCAACCGTATCTCGAATTTTTGGTTTGGCCTGACAAAAGACATTGTGCCAAACCACCTGATTTCTACGGACTTGAAGGACATGCCCACGCTGTTTAGCAAAAACGCGAGCGACTACGAAGACCGAACCGTTCTCGTAAAAAAACTCAAGATGCTGCCCTTTGAGTTTATCATCCGCGGCTACGTGTTTGGCAACATGTGGAAGGCTTATCAGGCGGGCGAACCCTTTTGCGGGCAAAAAATCGAGGGCGATTATCAGCTGGCGCAAAAGCTGGCCAGCCCCATCATCACCCCCAGCACCAAAGCCGCCGAGGGCCACGACGTTTACCTTCCGCTGGCAGCGCTCGATAGCGCGCTGGGCCAAGAACTGAGCAAAAATGTGCAGGCCATCTGCTTGGCGCTCTACCAGCGTGCCTACGATTACGCCGCGCGGCAGGGCATCCTCATTGCCGATACCAAACTGGAATTCGGCCTGGACGCGCAAGGCAATCTGGTGCTGGCCGACGAAATTTTTACCCCCGACAGCAGCCGCTTCTGGGACGCCGCCGCCTACAGCGTCGGCACCGCGCCCCAAAGCTACGACAAGCAGTTCGTGCGCGATTGGCTCATCAGCAACAAGCTCGACGGTGTGGAACCCGCGCCGGAATTGCCCGCCGAAGTCGCAAAAAAAACAGCCGCGCTCTACGCGGCATGCGCAAAAAAAATCACTTCTTTTTCTTAAAAAAACAATATAACCAGCCAAGAGCGTCTTTAATAACGGAGGTTCTATGCTAGACGGCGAAGAATTTTGCGGGCAAAAGCTGCACGAAGAATGCGGCGTGTTTGGGATTTATCGCAACAGCGACGACATTGACGTGGCGGCGGCGGTCTATTATGGGCTGTTTGCCCTGCAGCACCGCGGGCAAGAAAGCTGCGGCATCTTCGTCAGCGACCGAGGCGTGCCCACGGGCTACAAATCCAAAGGCCTGGTCAACGACGTGTTCACAAAAGATGTGCTTGCGGGCCTGGGGCACGGAAAAATGGCCGTGGGTCATGTGCGCTACGGCACCACCGGCGGCAACTCCAGCCGCAACGCGCAGCCCATTCATGTGAACCATTCCAACGGTTCGCTCGTGCTGGCCCACAACGGCAACCTCACCAACGCAGGGGAACTGCGCCGCCAATACGAGATGGACGGCTGCATCTTCCACACCACCAGCGACACCGAAGTAATCGCCTACGCCATCACCCGGGAGCGCCTGAAAAGCAAGAGCATCGAGGATGCCGTGAGCCGCGCCATGCTGGCCCTCGAGGGCGCCTTTAGCCTCGTCATGATGAGCAGCCAAAAACTCATTGCTTGCCGCGACCCGCTGGGCTTTCGGCCCCTGTGCGTCGGCACCATCGGCGATAGCTTTGTCGTGGCCTCCGAGAGCTGCGCGCTCGACACCGTGGGTGCAAAATTTCTGCGCGATCTTCTCCCCGGCGAAATTGTTGTGATTGACCAAGACGGCCTGCGCGCCATCGGAACCTATGTGGATCCAACCCGGCGCCGGCACATGTGCATCTTCGAATACATCTATTTTGCCCGCCCCGACAGCCAGATCGACGGCAATTCCGTACATATCAGCCGCGAAAACGCGGGCAAAATCCTCGCAATGGAATACCCGGTGGACGCGGACGTGGTGATTGGCGTGCCCGACAGCGGACTTGATGCCGCCATTGGCTACTCCAAGCAAAGCGGCATCCCCTACGCCATTGGCCTAATCAAAAACAAATACATCGCCCGCACCTTCATCCAGCCCAACCAGAGCGACCGCTCCAATAGCGTGCGCATCAAACTCAACCCCGTGCCGGCGGTTGTCAAGGGCAAGCGCGTGGTGATGGTGGACGATTCCATTGTGCGCGGCACCACCACCGCCCGCACCGTGCGCCTGCTGCGCGATGCCGGCGCCGCCGAGGTGCATGTGATGAGCGCCGCCCCGCCCCTGCGCTACCCCTGCTATTTTGGCACCGACATCGACAACCGTGAGCAATTGATTGCCAACCAATACAAAGATTACGGCGCCATTGCCCAGGCCATTGGCGCCAACAGTGTGGGTTTTCTCCCTGTCGAGGAACTGCGCAAGCTCGTGCGTCCCAAGCAAGGCTACTGCAACGCCTGCTTCAGCGGCGAATACCCCGTGCGCATCCCCAACGGTCCACTAAAAAGCAAGTTTGAGCGACCGCTATAGCAGAGTTCCACATGGCATTTGCGTTGAATTTGCGCGGGTTTTTTGTCCGGGCAAAGAAAAAAGCGCAGCCCCCGCACGCCGTTGTGGGGGCTGCCGCACGCGGCCTAGCAAAGGAATCACATGAACCAAGACCTCGCGCTGCTGCAAAAACACGGCTTCCGCTTTTCTGAAAAGCTGGGGCAAAAGTTTCTGATCGACCCCGCGGTGTGCCCGCGCATGGCGGCGCTTTGCGGGGCCCCCCCACCCTGCGGCGGGCTCGCCGTCGGGCCGGGGGCGGGGGTGCTCACCCGCGAACTAGCGCATGTGGCGGGCAAGGTTGTTGCCA
>JAITBA010000102.1 GCA_031283835.1 Oscillospiraceae bacterium | reverse complement strand
CGGATTTCCCTACGGATGACCTCATTGGCGCGGCGGGCGTTACGGCCATTCCTCACCTGGGCGCTTCCACGCCCGAGAGCGAGGACAACTGCGCCATTATGGCGGCCGCGCAGCTCACGGCCTATCTGGAGCGCGGCGAAATCAAAAACAGTGTGAATTTGCCCGCTGCGCAGTTGCCTGCGGATTTTAAAACGCGCGTGTGCGTTATCCACAAAAACGCGGAAGAAGTGGCCAATGCGCTTAGCACCGCCGACCTTGCCAACCTTGTGAGCAACACCCGCGGCGGTGTGACCTACACCGTTGCGGATAGCAATGACGCCATTGACGCGGATGCCATTGCAAAAATCCCCGGTGTTCTGCGCGTTCGGTGCTTGCGGCACGGCTAAGTATCGCGGGTTTGCTGGGGCGGAGACGCGCTGTGTTCCGGCTCGGGTTCCGCAATAGAATACACAAGGCCTCTGCGAAATTTCGCAGGGGCTTTTTGGGTGTTTTGTCAAACATTGATTCTTGCAACTGGCGGCCCGGGCTGCTATAATACAACCACAGGCAGGGCAAACGAAGCCCGCCTGATAGGAAGGGAGATCATTATTATGGACTTTACGACAATCCTACAACTGTTGACAGGCAACTTTGGCAGCGCCTGTTCTTCGGCGGCAACCGCTGCCGCAGCGCCTGTGGCCGAGGTCACGAACGCGCTGGGCGGAGCGGACGGCATCATCGGCTTGCTCACTGCCTTGTGCAAAATGCTGGGCATAGGCAACTAAACGTCAAAATGCGCACCGTGCGCCGGGGGCAAAATTTTTCCAAATTCTGCCCCCGGCGCGCAATTTTTTGTTGCACAAGCTGCCGGTCGTTCTTGTTGAGGAACATCAAACGCACGGTTTCGGCTTGGTCAGGGTTTATCACATAGATTCTTCCATTCGCGGGTAGTGACAAGCGTATCGACGGGATTGCGGGCAAAGCGACACACCTCAAACCGCAAATGTGCGGGTTGAAAATAACTGAAAGCTTGCTTATCACTTGCAATAAGCAAACTTTTGTGGTATAATAAAACGCACAAGTATAAGCGTAGTATTTCCTTAAAACAGGTCAATTTTTTATTATTAAAGAAAAGGGAGCGGCGGCAGGAAGGGGGAGATTGAAATGACCCTATGCATTTTTGGCGCGGGCGGGCATGCGGTTTCGGTTTGGGACGCGGCGCGCACGCAATATGACGACATATTTTTTCTTGCCCACACAGCCCCGGCGGTGGGCGGGGCGCGGTTGTGCGGGCGCCCTGTGTTTGTGGGGGAGGATCCCCTTGCGCCGGGCGTGCCGCCGTTTGACGCGTTGTTTGTTGCCGTGGGCGACAACGCGGCCCGTTTGGCCCTGACGAAGGCCGTTATGGCCAGGGCGCTGCATGTGCCGGTGCTTGTGCACGCGGCGGCCTATGTCAGCCCTCTGGCGCAACTGGGCCCCGGCACGTGTGTGCTGCCTCAGGCGGCAGTGAACGCGGGCGCGCGGTTGGGGGCGGCGTGTGTCGTCAACACCGGCGCGGTGGCGGAGCACGAATGCGTGCTGGGGGACGGTGTGCATCTTGCGCCGCGAGCGGCGTTGGGCGGCGGCTGTGTGCTGGGGGAGGGCGTATGGATCGGCATTGGTGCCAGTGTTATCCAGGGGACCGCCATTGGCGCTTGGAGCGTTGTGGCTGCCGGTGCCGCTGTGACACGGGCGCTGCCGGCCCGTTGCCTGGCGGCGGGTGTGCCCGCGACGGTGAAAAAATTCTACGGAGAAACATAATATAGCAGTTCCACACGGCATGAAGCAGGGGGTTGCCGCGCGCGCAAAAAACAGCCAAACAAATAATTCGCAAATCCCTTGACGGAATCGCAAAAATACGGTAAAATAAGTGCATGAAACATGATGCGCCCCACGAGAAAAGACGCCATTCGCTGATCAATCTGGTCGGTGCGCTTTTGCTTGTGGTGGCCGGGGCGCTCATTGGGCTGCTGTTTTTCAAGAATTCTCCGCCGCTGCTGGCGGCCTACGAGCAGTATCTGCGGCGCATGGAGGATGTGGAAAACCTGGTGCTCAATTTGGGCATTGTATGGAAAATTTCGGTGGCGGTGCTGTTGCTTTACGCGCTCAAAAGCATTGTGCCGTTTTTTCCAATTTCGGTCATGTGCTTCATCACGGGCGCTACGCTGCCCATTTTTATGAGCTTTTCGGTGAATATCCTTGGGCTAATCATTCTGTTGAGCATCAAGTATTGGTGGGGGCGGCGGCGTGGCGGCGGGCAGCTACGCCGGCTGCTGGGGCTCAACAAAGACGTGAGCGCTTTTTTGCAGCGGGACAGCAAGAGCAAGCCATGGCTGCTGTTCGTGTTTCGCGTGGTGCCCAGTTTTCCGGTGAACCCCGTGAGCCAGATTTATGGCGCCATGGGCTTCGACTACGCCGATTTTGTGCTGATTTCGTTACTGGGTTTTTTGCCCCGGCTCATTTCTTATTCCATTGTGGGCAGCAATGCCTTCGACCCGCTTTCGGTGCCCTTTTTAATTCCACTGGTGATTATCTTCACGCTTTCGGGCATTTTGGTCATTGGCATCAACCCGGCCCTGCGCCGCCACCCCAACGAAGCCGGCAAAAAAATTTGAATTTTTTTGCAAACGAGAAAGGATGATAGACTTATGGCAAACGAATTGCAATTCAAAAACGGCAAGTGCAAAATCATGCAGATCACCGACGTGCAGGACGTGGCGGAGGTGCACAGCGAAACCATTCGTTTCATCGAACTGGCACTGGATGCCGAACAGCCCGACCTAGTGGTCTTCACCGGCGACCAGGTGAAGGGCTACGCCCCAAAAGTGAAGGGCCGTAACGGTCCCGAAACTGTGCGCAAAACCATCCGGCAAATTGTGGCGCCCCTCCAAAAACGCGGCATTCCTTTCACGTTCGCCTTCGGCAACCACGATATCCAGGCCGTAGCCGCCGAAAAGCAACTGGAATGGTACCGCGAAAGCCCTCTGTGCCTGGTGGAGGACACCCCCGGCCTGAGCGGCGTGGGCAACTGCTTTGTGCCCATAAAAGGCGCGGACGGCAACCCCAAGCTAGGCGTATACATGCTGGATTCCCACGGCAACGCGGGCGTTGGCGGCTACCAGCCCCTCAAAAAAGACCAGGTGGATTGGTACCGTGCCACCCGCGAGGAACTCAAAGAGAAAACCGGCGGCTATGTGCCCTCGCTGCTGTTCATGCACATCCCTGTCGAAGAAATCTATCGCCTGCTCCGGCCCGCGCAAAAGGGCGAAAAAGGCATTCGTGGTTTCCGCGGCCGCAAAGGCACCAAGTACGTGCTCGACACCGGCAAAGTTTATCCGGATGCCCGCCTAAAAGAAGCGTTGTGCGTAGCGGACGAAAACGCCGGGCTTTTTGAAGCCGCCAAAGAAAAAGGCGAAATGCTGGGAATGTTCTTTGGCCACGACCACAAAAATAGCTTTGCCGGCCGCGTGGAGGGCATCGACCTGGGTTATTGCCCCGGCTGCGGCTTTGCGGTCTATGGCGACGGCGTAAACCGCGGCGTGCGCGTGTTCGAAATTGACGAAGCGGATCCGCATGCCTACACCACCCGCCTGGTCACCTACAAAGACCTCACCGGCAAACATAAGCCCGGCTTTGGCACCTGGCTGGCCGACCAAGCCCCCACCAGCGCCGACGACGCCGCGGCAAAAATCCTCCCCTTGCTGGGCATTTTGGCTGTTGTTGCCGCGGGCATTGTGCTGCTGGTCAAGTCCTGCTGCTAACATCGCTTTTTATAGCCGTTCCCTCCGATTATCGCGCGCGTTTTGCAATGGGGCCTGCGGTTCTATTTTTTTTCGCATCGCCGTAAAATAGCGCCAAGGAGGAGATGCTATGCCACGAACACTGCGTGAAGGCCAACGGGGGGCGCTGGTAGAAATGCTGCAATGGGGATTGCGGCAAGCGGTTTGCTGTCCGCAAACAGACGGGATATTTGGAGCCGGCACATTGCGGGCTTTGCAGGCGTTTCAACAAACGCAGGCCCTTGAGGCCGACGGCATTGCCGGGGCGCAAACCTGGAAGGCCCTGCATCCCTATTTGATAAATTGTTTTGTGCACACCGTGCAGCCCGGCGACACACCGCGCAAGCTTGCCGCACATTATGATAGCACACCGGGGGCCATCCTCGTAGCCAACCAGCTCAAAGAGTCTGTGCAGCTGCTTGCAGGCGCAAATATAAAAATTCCCAGCAACAAAGCCGTGGTGCCCACAAACATCCGCTGGAGCAGTTGCCTGCTGGATTATGTGTTGCAGGGGCTCAAGGCAAGGTTTCCTTTTTTGCAAATCACAAAAATTGGCAGCAGCGTGCTGGGGCAGCCCATTTGGCTCGTGCGCATTGGCAAAGGAAAAAAACGGGTAGGCTACAATGCCGCGCACCATGCCAACGAATGGCTCACCACACCTGTTCTGCTGCATTTTTTGGAGCAATATGCCGCGGGGGTGGCGCACGGCGGGCATTTGGGCGGCGTGGAATACACACGGCTGTTTGAAAATTACACGCTCGACATGGTGCCCATGGTGAACCCCGACGGGGTAGATCTTGTAACCGGCGCGCTGGACACCTCCTCCGAAGCGTTTTTGACAGCCAAAGAAATCGCCGCCGGGTTCCCTTTCATCCCCTTCCCCGATGGCTGGAAGGCCAACATCCGCGGGATTGATTTAAACCTGTGCTACCCCGCCGATTGGAAAAAAGCCCAGCGTGCCAAGTTTGCCAAAGGGTTTGTCAAACCCGCGCCGCGAGATTATGTGGGCACAATGCCCCTTGACGCGCCGGAAGCCCACGCTATGTATACGCACACCCTTGCGGAAGATTATCGGCTGATTCTCGCTTACCATTCTCAGGGCAAGCTAATATATTGGAAATACAATGGCTACGACCCGGCGGGTTCCTGGGCGCTGGCCAATCGCATGCAAGGGCTCAGCGGTTACGCGGCCGAGACCACGCCGGATTATTCCGGAAGCGCGGGCTACAAAGACTGGTTCATCGCGCGTTACAACCGCTCCGGCTACACCATCGAAGTCGGTGCCGGGCAAAACCCCTTGCCCACAAGCCAATTCGATCAAATCTATCGCGATAACATAGGCATTTTGCTGCTGGGAATGATTGGGTTGGAGGAGTAGACCTCCCCAAAAACCCGGTGCGAGCGGCGTTGCGAGGAGGACTATAAACACCCCATGGAACCTATTTTGAACGCACTGGCCCCGTTGTGGGCTGTTTGCAAAATCCCGGCGGATTTGCCGCTTTTGCCATTTGCACGGCAAAAGCCGTTGCCGGCAGGCGTGCGCTGCGCCGTATGCGCGGCGTTTCCTTATCGATTGCCCGAAGCGTATGACAGCAACCGCAATATCGCGCGCTATGCCGTGGGGGCGGATTATCATGCGGTGTGCGGGGCACGGCTGGCGCGGGCCTGCAAGGCGCTGCGTGTGCTGTTTCCGGGTGAGGTTTTTGAATGGTATTGC
Source organism: Oscillospiraceae bacterium (assembly GCA_031283835.1). GTDB lineage: Bacteria > Bacillota > Clostridia > Oscillospirales > Acutalibacteraceae > WRMQ01. The sequence goes on along the minus strand of JAITBA010000102.1, from coordinate 612 downwards.
GACAACGCGCCCCTGCCGGAGGTCGCCTTGGCTGCCCACGCGGGGCTGGGGGTGCGCGGGCAGCACAATCTACTGATTACAAAGGCGTTTGGCACATGGGTGTTCCTGGGCGAAATTGTAACCACGGCTGCGCTGCCCGCAAAAAGCAACGCGTCATTGCCAAAAATCAATTGCCGGCAGTGCCCGGCGCCCTGCAAAAGCAGCTGCCCCACCGGCACATTGCAGGCCGGGTTTTGCCGCGAAGACTGCGTTTCGCATATATCGCAAAAGAAAGGCCTGCTCACGCACGAGGAAGAAACCGCCCTGCGGCAGGCGCAAACCGCTTGGGGCTGCGACTTGTGCCAAGAAGCCTGCGTGGCCAATCGGCACGCGCAAACCAACCCGCTGCCAGAATTTTTGCAATCCCCGACGCCCTGCCTGGCGGAAGAAACGCCCATTGAGGGCCGGGCCTATGCCTGGCGGGGCCGCGATGTGCTGCTGCGGAATTTGCGGATATTAGGGCGTGTTGACACTAAGAACCTGTATTCACAAGCGTATTAGCAGTGTATGGAAGTGCGAGATTTTGATGACAGCCTCGGCAGAAGCGGTAGTGATTTCGTAATCCTTGCTGAG
>JAITBA010000083.1 GCA_031283835.1 Oscillospiraceae bacterium | reverse complement strand
CTCTCGAAATTATTGTGGTGGACGACGGCTCGACCGACCGCACACCAGAAATTGTGCTGCGTTTTGCCAAAGAATATCCGGGGCTGGTGCGCTTGCATCGTCAGCCCAACAGCGGCCCGGCCGCCGCGCGCAACACGGGGTTGCTGCTGGCCCAAGGGCGATACGTCGGTTTTGTTGATGCCGACGACTGGGTGGAACCGGATATGTATCAGGCACTGTTGGAGGCGTGCGAAGACGGCGACGCGGACATGGCGGGCTGCGGCATAGTGTTTGACGGTGTGCGCCGAGTAGAAATCTGGGGCAGTGCACGGAAGGAAAAAATCTGGTCAACGGCGGAAATTCGGCAAGAAATGCTGCCCCGCGCCATGTGCGAGGTGCTGGGCGATCTGCTGTTGTATAACAAGCTTTATCGCCGCGATTTTTGGGAGAAAAACCAACTGCGCCTGCCGGAAGACGTGCGCCTAGGGGAGGATAACCTCTTCGTTTCGCGGTGCCTGGCACAGTGCACGCGCTTTGCCGTTGTGCCGCGCTTGTGTTATCATTATGTTACGCGCCCGGGCAGCCTGACCCACCAGCGCGCAAAGCCCGGCCTGCGCGCCAACCGCCTGCTAATCTATGCGCACATGACCGCGCTGCTGCGCGCCTGTTTGCCCGACCCGGAGGAGGCGCTGCGCCGCTACCGCACCGCCTGGGTGGGCGCGCTGCTAGAAATCTGTGTGGAAGAGCGCGGCGCGGCCAAGAACAGTGCGGCGTTTTGTGCGCAAATGATTTCTCTTGCGGGCGAGCCCTCTGTGGCCGAAGTGCTGCAAACAGCAGATGCACAGGCGTTGCAAGGCGTTAACCGCCTGCTCTTTAATGCCTTTGCCGCCCACGATTGGGTTGCCCTCGAAGCACTGACCCGCCGCCGGTTGCGCCTGCAAACACTGCAACATTTCCTCCGCTGGTTCCTCTATCACCTGCGGCGAGCGAAGCGGCCTAAAAAATGTTGCCTAGGTTGATCTGTTCCATTTCGGCTACAGTGCGCACGCATTGCAGGCCGCGCACGCATTGTTCAATATAGAGCGCGGCGTCCTTCTGGGCGGCGTAGGCAGGAAGGGACCCCAGCGTCCATTCCAGCTCGTTCAGGTTGGCGTGGGGCAGCAGAATGTGCAAAAAATCGCTGTTTTTCTCCCACAAACGCAAAACTTTTTCGGCGGAATCTCCCCAACCGGGCGTTTCGTTCGTGGCCATTTCCAATGCGGTTTCGAGAGCGCTTTGCAACTGCGTGGCGCAGGTGTGCAGGTGCCACAGGCACAGCGTCGCCGCCGCGACGGCGCACGTGAGCAACACAATTGCCGCAATCAAACGCAGCTTCATCGGATTCATTCGTGCCCCTTTCTCTTGCGTTTGCCCGGCAGCGGAAGATCGCCCGCGGTGAGCGGACGGAATGCGGGCTTGAGCTGCACACTGAGCTGCCCGTTGGTTTCTACCATGCAGGTTTCCACCTCCGAAATATCGAAGACGTCTTTTTGCCTCAGCGCCTCCAGCAAATCGTCCATCGAAAGCCGCAAATCCCGCAGCCGCCCCAGCTCTACCCGCCCTTTTTCAATTACCGCAATGGAGTTCCCCTGGGTGAATTCCCGGAATTTTTTGTTCCGCATCGCAATCAAAGAACCGATGATTTCCAGGCCAATCAGCATGGCGCAGCTGATGAGCGAGGTGGCCATGGGCAGCGAATTGTCCTGAATGGGAATGGCCACCAGCTCCGAAAGCAAAATCGTCACCACCAGCTCCGTGGGCTGCATTTCTCCCACCTGCCGCTTGCCCATGAGCCGGATGGCCACGGTGATCACGCAATATAAAATTGCCAGGCGGATCACGGTAATCAGCATACGATCCCCTCCGTTTCTTTTGAAGATAGTATGCCCTGCATGCGCAAAAAAAAGCCGCCCCCAACCCCCCACTGCGCCATATTTTTAAACAAGGCCTGTGCGCCAGGCAAGACGCGTTAGCGGTCCTTAGGGTATCCGCCAACAAAACACACCCGCTCCCGGTGCTTAGAAGGAGCGAGTGTGTTGTTGTTTTTTTGGAACAAAAAACGCTATATCAGGCTTTTGCCGGCTTCAATCGCGTCAATCATCGCGACCCGTTCGGCGTGCCGTCCGCCTTCAAAAGAGGCAGCCAGCCATTCGTCCAAGATCATCTTCGCCAGCTCCCGGCCCACCACCCGCGCGCCCATGCACAGGATGTTACTGTTGTTGTGCTGACGCGACAATTTGGCGGAAAAGGGTTCGCTGCAACACACGGCGCGGATGCCCTTCACTTTGTTGGCGGCAATTGAAATTCCCACCCCCGTGCCGCACAGCAGCACACCCAAATCGCATGCGCCGCCCGTCACTGCCGCGGCAACCTTAAGGGCCGAAACCGGGTAATCGGCTTTTGCCGCCCCATAGGTGCCAAAATCCTGCACACCCAGGCCTTGGGCGGTCATGTATTCTTTCAGCTCTTCTTTGAGCCCCGTTGCTGCGTGGTCGCAACCAATGGCAATGGTCATAGGGGTTCCTCCTTGTGTGGTTCAGACTATTCGCCCTTGCCGTCTTCTTTTGGCCCCGGCTTGCCACCGCGTTTTTTGGGGCGGTTCGTGTTCTGTTGGGTTTGTGCCTGCGCGGGGGGCTGCACGGCGCGGCGTGGCACAGGCACTTCGCCGTAGCGCGGCACGTTGGCGTGCTGCGTGGCGTCGTTGACGCGGGAAGGGCGCCGCGCGGCGGTTGGCGGCGGTGTGGCCCTGCGTGGCAGCTCCTGCTGATGGCCTGCGAGTTCGGGGCGTGGTTTGCCCTGCGAATGCCGCTGCCGCCAGTAGCCGTTGCCGCTCGCCGGCGGCACTGGTTTTTCTTCGCGCGGCAAAGGTTCTGGTGTTTGCACCGGCGCAACGGGCTTTTCGGCCGGTTCGGGGCGCGGGGTTGGGCGCTGGCGCTGCTTTTGTGGCTGCCGCTGGATACGAGGCGCCGGCGTTTCGGAAGGTTCGCTCAATCTCAGTTCGGGTTCCGACAAACCGCCCAGGTGCAAATCTTCGGCCACGGCGCTTTGTTTGCGCTTGACCCCTTCGGTTTCGTTGTATTGGAACAGCACAGGAGGGGTGTCAGGCTGCTTTTCGAGCCGCACTTTCAGTGTCTGCGAAACCGCGTTCACTTCCAGCACCGTGCCGCGCCCGTCCGGGGTTTCGATGAAGGAACCCGCTTTGGGCAGACGCTTCAGCGCGTCTTCGTAGGCGGCTTCTTCGTATTTTAGGCAGCACATCAGCCGCCCGCACGTGCCGCTGATTTTTGTCGGGTTCAGGCTCAGTCCCTGCTCCTTGGCCATTTTGATTGAAACCGGGTGAAAATCTCCCATAAACAAACTGCAGCAGAAGGGTCGCCCGCACATGCCTAGCCCGCCCAGCAGCTTTGCTTCGTCGCGCACGCCAATTTGCCGCAGCTCAATGCGCGTGCGGAACACACCTGCCAAATCGCGCACCAACATCCGAAAATCCACGCGCTGGTCGGCAGTAAAATAAAAAATAATTTTGCTGGCGTCAAAAGTGTATTCCACGTTCACCAGGCGCATTTCGAGCGCGTGCTTCTGAATCTTCTCTTCGCAGATTTTGAAGGCCGCCGCTTCTTTTTCTGCTTTGCCCTCCAGTGCCTGCAAATCTTCGGGTGTGGCCACACGAATCATCGTTTTTAGTGGGTGCTTGATTTCTTCCTCGGGCACGTCGGTGTTCCCCTGCATCACCTCGCCGCACTCCACGCCCCGGGCTGTTTCCACAATCACCCGACTGCCCTTCTTTACCTCGGTTTCCCCGGGGTCAAAATAATACACGCGTCCCACCTCGCGGAACCGGACGCCGATAATTGTTGCCATAAAAGTTCCTTTCGTCATTAGCCTCGCGCTATACTATATTTTTGTGATAGGTGAAAAAATTTAAATTCCCAGCGCCGCCAGCCTGGTGACCAGCAGATTTAGATTGGCATTGCGTTCCAGCGCGGTTTCTAGCGCGGAAAGGCTGTCCATCAGGGGGATGATGCGCGGCGCGCGGGCCGGTGTTTGCCGCAGCAGGGCGTGCAACGCGCGGCGTGTGGCGGGCAAAGTTTCGCGCAGCAATTCCTTGTCGCCTTCGAGGGGCGCCGTGGCTTCTAGCAGAGCGTAGGCGTTCTTGGGCTGTGCCAGGGTTTGTGCCAGGGTTTGCGCAATGCTTTCTACCTGCGCGGTGCGGGTGGCGTCGGCCGCTTCTTCGCGCAGGGGGCCCAACGACAGCGCCGTGACCCGCGAAACCACCGTCTGCAACAGCATTTTGGCCTGCGGCGCGGTAAGAATCAAGCACAAATAGGGCGGCGGCTCTTCGAGCAGCTTGAGCAGCGCGTTTTGGGCTTCGGCCGTCATGGTGTGCGCGCCAAGCAGAACGAACACCTTGCGGTCCGCCTCGTTGGGCAAAACACCGGCTTCCTGCCGCAAGGCACGCACCGCGTCAATGTGCAAACTGCGCGCGCCTGCGCCGCCTTCCACCACTTTAAAGTCCGGGTGAATGCCCTCGGCGGTTTTGTAGCATTGGGGGCAGGCCTCGCAGGGCACTTGCGCGGGCTTTTCTTCCGCGGGGGCTTCTGGCGCCCCAAACAGCGACGTGCCGCCAAACATGGCGGTGTCGGTTTCGTCTGGTTCGTTGCCCGCTCGGCACAGCAAAGCACGGCCCAGCGCAAGGGCCGCGTCTTTCCGCTGCGCAACGGCCGCGCCTTCCAGCAACAGGGCGTGGGGCAGGCTGTCGGCGGCCAGCTTTGCGTTGAGCAGCGCCGCAATAGGTGCTAACGCGGGCGCGTTGCATTCAATCCGCATTCAACACCTATATCTTTCGAAATTGTTCCACATCCAGCACAAACACCGTTGCGCCGCCCACTGTGACTTCCACCGGTGCATGAAGCATTGCGCCCAAAAACGCGGTCTGGCTTGCGTCCACAAATTGCTTGCGCACACTGCAGTATTCAGTCAAAATGTCCATCACCCGTGGGATATGCTCTTCCTCCAGGCCGATGAGCAGCGTATCGTTGCCCGCGCGCAAAAAGCCCCCGGTGGTTGCCAGCCGAGTAAAAGGAATCCCCTGCGCAGCCAACGCGTCCAGCACGTTTGCGCTGTCGTCCCTGTGAATAATCGCAATCAAAAGTTTCATTAAAAATTATCTCCTGTGCTGTAATAGAATTTTCCCCAAAGCCGTGCCCCAACAAACTGCTTTTTATATAGAAAGCACTGCCTGGCCCGCGATTTTAAAATCAGATGGGAAGGCACATTAAAAGTATTTTTGGTAGTTGCCGGCGGCGTTGGGGGCACTTTTTTTGCTGCCGCCGGAGCGGACAAGAGCAATGATGGAAAGCACCAGCGCCAGCGTGGCCATGCACAGCGTGCCCAAAACGGGGGCGTTTTCGCGGGTGATGCCCAAAGGCGCGGCAGTCGCTTCCGTAGTGATCGCTTCCGTAGTGGGTGCTTCCGCGGTGGTCGCTTCCGTGGTGGGTGCTTCCGTGGAGGGTGCGACGGCGGCCGTGGCAATGAGCGGCTCGAGTGCTTTGGCGGCAGGCAGGGCCAGCGCGGCGCTCAGCGCGAGAACGCAGAAAAAAGTAATCGCTCGTTTCAAGATGATATCCTCCCCTATAGCATAGCAATATGTTTATTATAACGTATTTTTAAAAAAAGCACAAGAGGAAAATGAAAAATACCCGGGATTTCGTTCAACAAAAAATGATTGACTTTTTTGTTGAACCGCGTTTGCGCAAAAGAATACGTTGCACGCGCAATCGTTTTGCGGTTACGCCTAAATTTCTATCCATTCGTTTAGCCAAAATGAGTAGATGAGCGTTTCCGATACCTCCATGCCAAAGCACTCCCGCATGGCGCGACGATACATTGTCAGCTGCCCGCTGTAGCGCGCGCGCAGCATGTCCATGCTTTCCACCCGGTCTGTTTTGTAATCCAGCAGCACCAGTGCGCCGTTTTCTTCAAAGGCACAGTCGATAATCCCCTGCACCACAATGGTTTCGTCCTCTGCCTGTGCCGCAACCAAGGCATCGTCCCGCGCAAATTCCGCGGCCGGAATGCGCAGGGTGAATTTTTTTTCGCGCAGGAGCCGGGGCGACGCCAACATGCGCCGGGCAAACGCGCCGGCAAAAAAGCGCGCAAGTTTTTCTTTTTCGAGTGCCCGCACATCGTGCGTCGTCAGATAACCCAGCGCGGCCAGGCGGTCAATTTCCCCAAGCAAATCGGCCCCGGCGCGGGCATAGTCGGCGTACTGCAAAAAGGCATGCATCGCGGTGCCCCGCTGGGCGGCAGAAATCGAGCCTTCCCGCAAAAAGGCAGGCTGTGCCGCAAACGCGAACCGATCTTGCTGGGCCTGTTCCGTCAGCGCCGAAACCGCGGTTTTGGCGGCTAGGTTGTGCAGTGCCTCATAAGGATAGCGATAGTCAAGCCGTTCCCGCACAGCGCTGCGCAAAGCTTCGTCGGGGGCGGAAGGGGCTTGTGCTTCACCCGTTTGTGCGTCGATTTCTTCCGGCGGCGCAATCTGCTTCACAAAAAATTGCATGTGTGTGTTCGCCTGCAGGTGCAAGTCCGCGGCCAACCCGGCGGTTTCCCGCAGAATGTGGGCATCCGGGTGGCGCAGCAGCGC
>JAITBA010000215.1 GCA_031283835.1 Oscillospiraceae bacterium | reverse complement strand
GGCCATAGACCTTGTAAGGTTCATAGTACCACAGCTGGCCCAGCGCAAGATAGCTCTGCCCGTCGCGTATGCCGTTCTCTTCATAAGGCAGTTTGGGCACTTCAATATAATTGCCCGTCAGTGTGTCCTTAATAAACTTGAAACGCACCGTGTCCGTATTCTCGTGGGCTAGGTCCGGCTCATACACCACGTCAATGCGCATCTGCTCAAACACAGGGTAAAGCTCCAAAAAGCCATCGTCTGGTTCAAAATCCAGAGCAGGGTTGTTTTGCACGTTCCAAAGCAAAGAGTCATTATTGGCCTTTGGGTATACGTTTGTGTAAGGAATGCCGCTGGTGGTGCCCTGCGGGTTGAAGGTCAATCCGTCTTCGCTCGGCAGTTTGGCCGCCCAACCCTTAAACAGCATGCCTTCCGGCACAAAGCCAGGTTGCAGCTGCGTCACTTCCTCCTCTGTCAGCGGATAATAGGCGTTGTCATATAGCGCATAATCCCACTTGCGCGCACCCGTTGTGAACGCACTCTCCTCTAGGTTACCCAGGTTCGCTTTGTCGTAGTTCGTTGCATGGTAGCGCACAGGGTAGCGTTTTGGGGCCCACTTGGCCGTCATAGTGGAAGGCTCTTCGCCCAAAATCACGTTGTAGGGCCCCGGGTTGATGGCGTCGGGCCAATCGTTGTTGGGGTTATACAGCGCATAATCCGCCGCTGTGCCCACGTCCGTCTTGTCTGCATCCCCCTTGTATTCCCGCACAAGCGCGCCCGCACCATATTCGCTTTCAATGTCCCAACCAACAAAGAAATACCCAGTCGGATTTTTGGCCGTCAGCTTCAAAATGCTGGGCGGCAAGCCGGCATATTTTGTTGTGATCGTTTCGATATGGTGCGCATTCGCAACGGTTGCGTCCCAAGCGTTATACTCTGGCTTTGTAGTGAGTCCTGCAGGCTTCGTCTCATATTTCAGGCCGCCGCTAAGGTCGTCTTTGTCCTCTTCGCTGCTGCTGCGCGGCACTTCAATAGCAAAGTGCCCCAAATGCACGTCGATCGTGCCGTCGTCACCATCTACGTGCTTATTTTCCGGGTCTTCGTTATCCTCATAGGTCAGCGTCACGCCGCCATCGATAATGATGCTTGTTTCTTTTGGCACCAGCACAGGCGTGAAGTAATACGTGCCCTTCCCCGGGTCGTCAAAGTCCCAGAGCAGCTTATCTTGGTAGCGGTCGACGCCTGCGCGCTCGGCGCCCGCCGCATTTTCGGCAATACCGTTGTAGATATTCCCGTCGCCGCTGAAGCGCCAACCCATGAATTTATAGCCTACCGGGGTTTTCTCGTTGGGGTAGGGCATATCCACCGTCACGGCATAATACTGTTTTGTGGCAAAATATTGGTCTTTCTGATCGGTCTGCCAAGGCGGCGTGCCCTCGGGCATATTCGAATCACCGGGCGTGAAGTCGCCAATCGAAATCTGCCCGCTATTTTCATATTCTCCTTTTGCCTCATCATACACGCCCCATTGGGCCGGGCTGCCGTTTTCGTCATAGAGCTCGCTGACCGTCTGCTTTCCCGGTTGCGGCTCCATCGTGTAACGGTAATAGCGTTTTTCGCGGAAGTAGAAGAAGTCGTAGCGCACACGCCCCACTGCCAGGGGATATTTCAGGGCGGTTTCGGCGGGCTGCACCGCTTCGGCGAATTTGTTACGCTGCTGGCCGGGCGTGCTCTCAGTACCCAAGCCTGCGCCACTGCCCGGCGCCGTGCCTTTGGGCGCAATGGCAATTTGAATCGGCGAAGCCACTTTGCGGTCCTCTGTCCCCGCGGCGAGCGAACCCGAACCCACCACCGGGAACCCATGCAGGCCATTGAGCAACGTGCCATCGTCCACCTTGCCATAGGAAGAAGCGATGCGCCCGGCGTTGATGCCCGCCACGCCGAAGGTCATGTTGTTCTGCGCCGCATAGGCCTGGTTGGTGTCAAGCCCCCAACGCTTGACAAAGCCCACATTTTCGACGCTGACACCTGCTTGCTTATACGTGTTGGAACTGTAGAAATAAAACCCGGGGACCTGCTCCGGCGCGGCCAAAACGCGCGAACCGTTGGTGTACTGCGGGTCGGTTACATGGTCAGGGGCAAAGGTCGCCAAAGGCAGAATCTTTCCGTTATGCACACGATAGCTGCCGTCCTCGCGGTACTGCGGGTATGCCGCCCAGAAGGCCGTCCACTGGCCCGCGTCGTTTGTGGGCAGCGGCACCGTGTCATAGGCCGTACCGCCATAGGTGTAATTTGGCGTAACCAGCGGGTGTATCACCTTCACATCTGTGGCGGGAGCGCTCGTCGCACCGTCAAAGGGCGTGCCGTCGTCCAGCGGAATCGTTTCCACATAAACGTCGCTGGGCGTGAAGTAGCGCCCGGTGGAATTGTTGGGGCCGGGTTGATAATACACCGTGCCCCCGGGCCAAGTGGCACTGGGGAAGCGCTTGTTGAAGTTCGCCTCGTTGATTTCCTGCGCCAAAATATTTTCGGCATAGAACGGCTCACCGTTGGCGTTCTTCAAATAGGTCGCATAGCTGCGGTTTTTGAACAGCGAACCTGTGTTGCGATACTCCAACGCATTGCCCGCCGCGTCGTTAATCAGCTCCGGCTTATAAAGATGATCCCACGCGGTGTAGGGCTCGCCCGTGCCTACCGGACTCACGGTAACACCATTGCTGGCTTTGTGCGCCACGGGGTTGCCGTCAACGCCCTTATAATACTCAATTGCAAATCCGTTCTGTGGAGCATAATCACAATGGCGTTGGTGGTCGTGCCCATAGCTTGCGCTGGCGTGCTGGGGCGCATTGTCCTTGTCGCTGTTGAAGGCCAACAACTTGGCGTAGTCGTCAATCTTGGTCTGCCACGCGGCGCGCGCGATTTCGTAGGGGTCGCTGGCATCGGTGACCGTCAGGCTGTTCCCAACGCCCGGCAGCATCACGCGGCCCAGCTCCCCGCCCGCCTTAAAAATATCCGTGCGGTACGCGTCATATTCGCTCTGGTCATAATAATCCACACCGCGGAAAACCTGCTGCGCTTTTTGCAGGTTGCTGCGCAGGCTGCCTTTGTTGACCGAATAAAAATCCATGTACACAAACGCTTCTGACCGGGCCGTAGTCGTACTGCCCTGAGCGTTACCTCGCGCAAAGGCTTCTTCTTCAAAGCCAATGAAATTTTTGGTTTTTTGGGCAACACTTGGCAAAATGTTCTTAGCATTATTTGACGGCATCTTTAGGCCAGCCGCGCTAACATCAACGCGACGGCCGCTTTGCAACACCCCTGTGTCTTCATAAACAAACACAAAACCGTCTCCCCAACCGCCATTTGCCTCGTTTGCGGCGAAAACATTTTTTGTGTAGTGGTTCAGGTCTTTATCCAAGCCCTCAGTATAGAACGCCATCGTCCCCACGCTCAGGAACGGAATCGGCGCACGTGACGGATTCGGCGATCCAGTCTCCCAGCCCTGCCCGCCAAAACGGCTGCTGTCATAGGCGATAATTGCATGCGGGAAGTTGTTTTGATTTTTTTGGTCATTGAATTTATTATAATTATAAATTCGGTAAGTGGGAGCGGCCATTTTTCCCCAATTGTGTTCCCTCAAAGTCGTATCTCGATAAACACCGCCATTCGGCGTCACAGAAAAGTAGGTATTGTCTGTCAGCGAGTTTGACCCTTGGGGCACATAGTCCCCCAGCGCCCACTTCGTTGTGTCGTTCGAGGTTCTGTCCCTCCCATAGTTTTGCACAAGATTGGCGTTCACGCTCAGTGGCGCACGATTGCTGCGGGTGGTGGCCGAGTTGGAATTAAATTTCGACTGCGCGTTGCCGCCGGTGTAATAATGGATCCCTGTAATAAAAGAATAATAATATTCCCTTGTACGAACTTCGCCATTGTCCATCCCCAAAAATGTCGGCCTAACCCGCGTCCCAAAAACGCCCGCCACGCCGGCCTGCACCGTGGGGCTGGGGTGCACCCACGTTACGGCATAGCTTTCGTAGGTCACGCCCAGGTATTCAAACGAAAACGTCCACTGAATGCCGCCTTCTTTGCATTCACCGGTGGCGCTGTCGCGGGTCTCGCCCTCAAAGCGAAGCCAAACCTCGTTGGTGTCGGTGCTGCCAACAGTCGGATAACCGGTAGGCGTGTCATGAGCCACCGCTGTCGCGTTCATGTTGTTGTTGAAGTCTGTCACGTTTCCGTAAAGCTTGACGTTATTCACCAGCAGTGCATCGGGGTTCCCATTGCGGTCCACTGTGGTATATTTGATTTTCATCGTGCTCGCGACATCACCCACATCATTCGGCAGACTGAACTGCAAACGGGCGTCGCCCGGGTTGCCCGCCGTGGGAAGGCGCTTATCCGCAGGCATTTTGGTGGGGTCTTTTTGGGAGTTGGTAGTGGGGTCCGTGTCCCACGTCACCACATTAAAGATGGTGTTTTTGCCCGGCGCAAGATAGACGGCTTCGGGTGCGGCCGCGCGCCCATCAATGCTAAGCCGAAGAGACTCGCTCTCGAAGTAGCTGACAATGCTCGCTTTGGCCACCGCAAGGGCTGTTTTGGCGGCGTCAATTTGCCCCTGGCTCACCGTGGGGTCGCCCAAGGCATAATAAGCCGTGCGCAGCGCCTCTTTGAACGTGTTATAGTCGGCCTCCCATTGGCTGTTTTTCGCCTCATAGGCCGTCGCGTCATCGTTGATTGCCATTGCCGTGGCGCTTTGTGCCAGCAGCCGCAAAGCGTTCTTGCTCACCGCGTTCACGTTCAAAGTGTATTTGAGCGTCGTGTCCATGTCATAATCATTGGTAATAAACCACGCCGAGACAATTTTGTGGTGCAGATTGAACGCGGTTTCCATCACCGTGCTATACGTGTTGCCCTGCGCAAGGCTCTTCAAGTCGGCCTGCAGCGGATATAGCCCAAACGCTTTGGGCAGCAGGTTGGCTTCTCCCTTCCCAGAGCTTGTGCCGGCGCTCAAGTTGCTCACCGTGGTCGAAACCGCAATGTTTCCGCCGGCGGAACGGATGGAATTCAGCTTGGCCGAAAACGCTTCCTCGGTAACGGCAAAGGACAAAAATTCATTGTACTCCTTGCCCGCGTTCATCATATTAAAACCGGCGCCCAGGTTGGGCACCTGGTTCAGGTTCGTGTGGCGGCTGGTGTCCACCGTGATGGCGCCGAACTGCGCCACAACGCCGCGGTCATTGCCAATGGTTTCGCCGGGGTACTCCGCTCTGCCGCTGGAGCCGTGGTTATTGTTGCTCCAATTCACCACACCGCCCGCAGCGTCTGTCCCAAAAGACGGCGTTGACTTGTCGTTCGCATTCCCCAAGTAACCGTCGACAAACGCCGGTGTGAGGGCCGAGAGCGGGTTTTTAACCACCGAAACAACACTGTCGTCACGCCGCCCCACGCGGTGCACGCCGGCCAGCATGGCATAGACGTTATTCCACTCGTTCGCGCCAAAGGTGCCAACCCATCTGTGGTTCCCCACCATGCCGGTTTCCTGCAAGCAGGGGGCATACACCGTGGTGTAGGCATACGTCGTGTACTTGACTTCGCCGCCACTGCCGTCGGCGAGGGTGTATTCCACCGTCCACTCAATCAGGCAGGTTTCGCCCTCTTTCAGCTCTGTGCTGGTCAATGTTGAACCCTCGGCAAGCAGCGTGCGGTTGACCGGACTATCCCCACCGCTGGGCAAGCCGTCGCCGTCAAATTGCAGCGTCACGTCATTCACTGCCTTGCCATTGCTGTCGAGCCGTCGGGCGCTAATCTTCACATCCGCGGCATCCGTCCCTTCGCGCTGGGCCGCAAAATACACCAGACCGGTGCCCTGACTGCGGCTGTTGGCGTTAGGGGACCCGTCCGTCTTTTGGTCCGAAATGAATTGAAACGCCTGCGCGCCCGGCTTAAGATAAACCAGCTCGGGCACGATAAAGGTCACGTCGGTGGTGTCGACGTTCACTTCCAGCTCCGCGCGAATCCACGCAAAGCTGTTCACCGCAAACACCGAAACCAGCATTGCCGTAACCAGCAGCAGAGCCAAACCCTTCCGGAGCGACCCCTGCCACCAATTCATCTCATTCTTCCTGTTTTCCATACAAACTCCCGCCTTCCCCAAAACATATGCTTCAAAGAACTTCCCCTATGATAGCTCTATTATATTTATAGCATACTTTTGCGACAGGATAATTCTATTTTGGAATATTAGCAATTTTTTTACGAAATTGTAATAAAATTAATGCCGATTGTATTAAAAATCTAATCGCTCTCACGAAAATTTTTAAAAAAGCGGAAAAAAGGCAAATGAGAAAGCGCCGCACAGAGGAAGATTCTCCCGGCCTAAATTGCCCAAAAAAACCGCGACCCCCAGGCGGTTAGGCCCCGCCGCCGGCCACGACAGGCAGCACAAACCAGAAGGTACTCCCCTGCTCCAACACGCTTTCCGCGCCAAAATCGGCCTTGTGCAGGCGCAGCGCCGTGCGCACGATCGAAAGGCCAAGCCCGCTGCCCGCAACGCCGCGCCGGTGGCTCTGTGACGATTTATAGTAGCGCTCCCAAATGTGCGGCAATTCCTCCGATGGAATGCCCTGCCCGTGGTCAGTGACTTCGACCCGGGCAATTGTGGCGCCGCCGGGCTGTTTTTGCAACACCAGGCGCACTTCTACGCGCTTGTCTTCCCCCACATAGCTCACGGCGTTGGCAATCAAATTATATACCACGCGGCCCAGCAATTCGCGGTTTCCCATCACCGTCACTTCGCCCGGCGCTGTGTAGTCAAAGACGAATTCTTGCGCCTCCAGCGCCGAAAAACGACCCAGGGTTTCTTCCAGCAGCAAATCCAGCCGCAGCGGTTCCGAAGCGATTTCCTGCGTCTGTTCCAGCTTCGAAACCTCGAGCAAGCCGTTCACCATTTCGGCCAGCCGGTCACTTTCCTCAATGATTTTGGCGCTGTGGGCCACGATTTTCTCCGTTTGCCCTTCGGCCGAAAAATCCCGAATCATCTCGCCATAAAATTTGATGATGGTCAGCGGGGTTTTTAGGTCGTGCGACACGTTGGCCAGCAGTTCCCTGCGGTAACGCTCCGTTTTGGTCAGCGCCTGCGTGGCCCGGGTCAGCTCCTCGTTCAGCTCCACAATTTCTGTGTAATCCTCGGGCAGCACCCGCGCCTTAAATTCCCCTTTTGCCAAATCCTTGGCAGAATCTGTAAGGCGCAAAATGGGCTTGGCAATGCGCCGAGAAAGCATGTATGCCCCCACCGACGCCAAAAACAGCAGCACCACGGTGATGAACACAAACTGCGTCGCCAGCACCCGCACAGTGACGTCCGCCGGAGGGATGGCGCTGGCCACATAAATATAGCGGTCGCCGCTGGGGCTGGGGGTGGCCTTTGCAACATACACCGCCCGGGAAGCGTTGCCTGCCGTGCCCGCGGCAATATAAGAAATTTCCCGCTCCGTTTTAAGCCTCGAAACCAAGCCCGAAATATCCACGTGGCCGCCGTCCACCACAAAGGGCGTGCCAAAACCGTCATAATTGCTCAGCACCCAGCCGGAGCTGTCCAGCAGCAAAATACGCAGATTCTGCGTGATGGCATATTGCCGCAGCAGCGAGCCAAAGTCGCCCCGCCGCTCATATACCTCGGCAATTTCGCGCCCCGCCTGGCGGATTTCCCGCAGGCGCAGGGTGTAGTAGGATGGGGTGAACAGCGCAAACTGCAGCACCCACAGAATCAGCAAAATGCACACGCTGAACCCTGTGAGCCACGTCCGGCTTTGCGCAGCCAAACAATTGCGTTTTTCCGCCGCCCGCTCCGGTCTAAGCATCGAACCGATACCCCACGCCGCGCAAAGTCACAATGTGCTTTTCATATTCTCCCAGGTGCTGCCGCAGCACTTTGATGTGCGTGTTCACCGTGGAATCCTCGCCAAAAAAGTCGTAGCCCCACACCTCTTGCAAAAGCTTTTCGCGGCTCAGGGCAATGTTTTTGTTTCTTATTAAAAAGAAAAGCAGGTCATATTCCTTCGGGGTCATTTCCACCCGCTGTCCGTCAATTTCCACAATGCGGGCGCTCATGTCCACCTTCAGCGTCCCAAAGGTATACACCTCGTTTTGGTTTTGGGGCGGCGCCGCCTTGGCGGCCTGGTGCCGTTGCACAATCACGTTAAGCCGCGCAATCACCTCCCGGGGCGAAAACGGCTTGGTTACATAATCATCAATCCCTAGGTCAAACCCGTGCAGCTTGTCATATTCCTCGCCCCGCGCACTAAGCATCAGCACCGGGATATCCTTATCCCGCCGAATCTCCTTCACGGCCGAAAAACCATCCATCCGCGGCATCATCACGTCCATGATAATCACGTCAAAATCCCGCTGGCGGCACAGCGCCACGGCTTCCATGCCGTCCTTCGCCTGCGTTACCTCGTGCTCCAAAAAGCCCGCGTACTCCGCAAACCCCGCCCGAATCGCTTCTTCGTCGTCCACAATCAAAATCTGATACATGTTATGTTTCCTCTCCTGTTACAATCGAATTCGCGGGCAGGGCGCGCTGCTGTGCCGCCCTGTTCGCGTTTGTTGCCCAAGCCGTTACAACAAGAGCGTATCGGCCTGACGTTACCTCCGCGGGCGAACCAATCCGCGCCGCATGAACCGCAAGCGCGCCGGGGGCAAGCCATCTTTTTGCCGCCAAGGGCTTGCGTTTTTATTTGCGGACGGTGTACCTTTTTATTGTATCACAGCGGCATGAAAATGCAATATGCGCAAGATGAAAATTTAAAATTTGTGCGCAAAATTTTTGCATTTTTTCACAAAGGCAGGTTACGCCGCGCCAAGCGCCTTGCGCCGCAGGCTTTAATTTTTATCTTTATCTTGTGCGTGTTTTCAATTTTCTGCTTGACATGCCGGCCCAAATAGGGTACAATATTCAAGAGACACAAGCGGATCCTTAGCTCAGTCGGTTAGAGCCCCCGACTCATAATCGGGTTGTCCACGGTTCGAGCCCGTGAGGATCCACCACGAGTCTCGGCCAAAACCGCTGCCCGCAAAAAATGTGAGCGGCGGTTTCGCCGTTCAAAAAACGCGCGTATGCGCTTGCAGCACGCCAAAGGAGACACCGCATGCAAATGACTTTCCGCTGGTTTGGCACAGGGCTCGACACCATCACGCTTGCGCAAATTCGGCAGATCCCCGGCGTGGCGGGGGTGGTGCCCGCTTTGCACAATTTGCCCGCGGGCGCGCTCTGGCCGCAAGAACACATTGACGCCCTGCGCGCCGAAGTGGAAGCCGCCGCACTAACCATGGAGTGCATCGAAAGCGTGAACGTGCACGAGGACATTAAGCTTGGTCTGCCCCCCCGCGACGCCTACATTCAAAATTATATGCAGACCATCCAAAACCTGGCTCGCGCCGGGGTGAAGGTGATTTGCTACAACTTCATGCCCGTGTTCGATTGGACGCGCACCGACCTTGCCCTGCCGCTGCCCGATGGTTCCGCCTGCCTGGGCTACGACGGCAAGCAGGTGGAGGGCGTGGCGCCGGAG
>JAITBA010000205.1 GCA_031283835.1 Oscillospiraceae bacterium | reverse complement strand
CGAAACGCCGCAAAAGCTGAAGAATCGTCTGGGACATGCGGCCTATTTTGTTTCCGCCGCCACCGCGCTGAAGTCCATTCATCCCATCAAAGTGCGCATTCGCACCGAGGAGGGCTTTGAGATGGAGGACGATGTGATTTTTTGCGCGGTGAGCAACTCCATTTCGCTGGCGGGTGCCATCAAGCTGCGCCGGCGTGAGGTAGGGCTCAACGACGGCGTGTTTGAGCTGATGATTGTCAGCTACCCGCGCAATATTTTGGAAGTGCGCAACAAGGTGATGCGGTTGTTGACGCGGGATTTTACTCACGAGGATGTGCATTTGATGCGCACACGCCGGGCGGAGTTCACCTTCACCGAGGAGGTGCCCTGGACGGTGGACGGGGAATATGCCGGCGCGCACCAAACCGTTGTGATTGAAAACGTGCACAACGCGGTGCAAATTTTTAGAAGATAGCCATTGGAGGAAACAAAATAATATGCCACAGGTGCTGGAATACAAATGCCCGAAGTGCGGCGGGGGCATCGCCTTCGATAGCGGCGCGCAAAAGATGAAATGCCCCTACTGCGAAACAGAGTTTGACGCGGAAGTGCTGCGGCAATTCCACCAGGCGGAGGAAACGCACACCCCGGAAGAAACGGAATGGGAAGAAAGCGCGCAGCCCTGGGAGGAGGGCGGTTTGCAGGGCTACCGCTGCCCCAGCTGCGCCGGCGCGCTGGTGGGCGAGGCAACCACTGCCGCCACCCGCTGCCCCTACTGCGGCAACCCCGCCGTGCTGCCCGACAGACTCAGCGGCGCGTTTCGCCCGGAATTTGTCATTCCCTTTAAACTGGACAAGCAGGCGGCCATGAAAGCCTTTGAGGGGAATCTTAAGGGCAAGCGGCTGCTGCCCAAGCGCTTTAAGGACGAAAGTGTTCTGGGCGAAATCACGGGGGTGTATGTGCCGTTTTGGCTGCACGACTGCCAGGCGCAGGCGCAGACGACCTACCGCGCCACGCAGGTGCACCACTGGAGCGACCGGCACTATGACTACACCCGCACAGACCATTACCAGGTGCGCAGAGCAGGGGAGGCCGCGTTTGCGGGCATTCCCGCCGATGGATCCAAAAAAATGGACGACGCCCTTATGGACGCCATGGAACCCTATGAGTACCGCGAAATGCGGCCGTTTAAGATGACCTATCTTTCGGGTTATTTGGCGGATCAATATGACGTGAGCGCCCAGGAGGTGCGGCAGCGTGTGCATGGCCGCGCCGCGGGCACCATGGCCCAGGCTTTGCGGGGCACCGTGGGGCGTTATGCCACCTGCGAGCTGGCGCACCAAAATGTGTGGCTGCCACGGGCCAGGGCGCGCCTGGCGCTGCTGCCCGTGTGGACGCTCCACGCAAAGTGGAAGGACAAGACCTATGCTTTTGCCATGAACGGGCAAACGGGCAAGTTTGTCGGCACGCTCCCCTGCGACAACGGCAGGGCTGCCGGTTGGTTTTTTGGTATTTTTTGCGGCATCGCGGCGGTCGGCGGCCTGTTGGCCCTTTTGGCGGGAGGTGTGCCGCAATGAGAAAAAGCCATTTGCGCCGCATAGGTTTGCTTTTGCTTTGCGCGGCGCTGTGCGCAATGCTTGCGGTGTCTGCGTCGGCTTATCCGGCGGGGCTGGACGAGACGCTGCCCCGCGTGGTGGACAATGCCAATTTGCTGACGCGGGACGATGCGCAAAACCTCGAAGAAAAATTGCACGCGTGCGCCGCGGAATATCGGATGGACATCGTGATTCTTTTGGAGCAAAGCATTGACGGCGAAACGCCCGAGGCATATGCCGACGATTATTTTGACTATCAGGGCTATGGCTGGCGCGAGGAAGAAAGCGACGATATTACTACGGGCAGCGGCGTTTTGATGCTGGTAGCTATGGAAAGCCGCGACTTTTGGTTCAGCGCCAAAGGTCGCGGCGAGGAATTCTTTCCCGACGGCGTGCTGCAAAACGACTTCACAGACAGCGTGGGAGACTATCTGCGCATGCAGGATTATGAAGGCGCATGCGCGCGTTTTTTAGAAATGGTGGCGGAATATCTTGCTTTGCCGCCCGCAAGCAGCGACGACTATGGCGGCAGCGAGGAGCCGTATGGCCCCGAAAACTCTGTGGGAATCGTAGTCGGTAACATGCAGCGCAATTATGCGCCGTACATTCTGGTTATCACCTTCGTTGCCGCGCTAACGGTCGCTTGGCTGGTGGTGGCGTCCATGAAGCGCAAGCTCAACACGGCACATGCCAGGCACGAAGCACAAAACTACATGCAGCCGGGCACATTCCGTCTTACACAGCAGCAAGATCTGTTCCTCTACTCCAACACCACCCGCATTCGTCGCCCCGACCCGGTAGATACCAATTCCTCCGGTGGCCACGGCTTCGGCGGCGGTGGCGGTCATATCAGTTCCAGCGGCAGCCATCACTCCGGCGGCGGCGGCAAATTTTAAATTCATAGCCGATTAAGTTAAAAATCGCCCGATGATTTTCGTCTTTTGAGGAAGACGACGCGGGCGGGCTGACGCCCGGCAAAGAGGTGACTATGACCATCTTAGGCATCGACCCCGGCTACGCCATTGTGGGCGCGGGGGTTGTGGATTATGACGGCGGCAAGTTTGCGCTGCTGGAGGCAACGGCTGTGACTACCCAGGCGGGTACGCCGTTTGCCGCGCGGCTGGCGGCGATTTTTGACGGCGTGGCGGGGCTTATTGCGCGGCACAAACCCGCCGCCATGAGCATCGAAAAGCTTTATTTTAATACGAACACCACCACAGCCATCGACGTGGCGCAGGCGCGCGGGGTGATTTTGCTGGCGGCGGCACAAACGGGGGTGCAGGTGTATGAATACACGCCGCTGCAAGTAAAACAAAGCGTTGTGGGCTATGGCCGTGCCGAAAAAAAGCAGGTGCAGGATATGGTCAAGCTCCTGCTGCGCCTCAATGCGGTCCCCAAGCCCGACGACGTGGCCGACGCGCTCGCCATTGCCATTTG
>JAITBA010000028.1 GCA_031283835.1 Oscillospiraceae bacterium | reverse complement strand
AAGGCCCGTGGTGCCCATGCCCGGTACGTCCACGCCTTCATATAGTTCCTGCGCCACTTTCATGGTGCGCTGCGCCTGAAATCCCAGCTTGCGAGACGCCTCCTGCTGCAAGGTGGAGGTGTTGAAGGGCGGGGCGGGGTTCTTTTTGCGCGCACCTTTTTTAATTCCCGCCACGCGGAACTGCGCGTTTTGCAGCCGGGCCAGGATGGCGTCGGCCTCGGTTTTGTCGTGCAGGGCAATCTTGCCTTTTTGGTCGCCCACAAACTGTGCCTTAAGCACCCGCCGCGCGGTGTTGAGCAGCTTGGCTTCAATCGTCCAGTATTCCTCCGGCACAAAGACGCGGATTTCTTGCTCTCTGTCCACAATCAGGCGCACGGCCACGCTTTGCACGCGCCCGGCACTCAGGCCCCGGCGAATTTTTTGGCTCACAAAGGGGCTGAGTTTGTAGCCGACCAAGCGGTCGAGGATGCGCCGCGCTTGCTGGGCGTTCACCAAATCCAAATCGACACGGCGGGGCTGTGCCATGCCGCCCAACACGCCGCTTTTGGTGATTTCGTTGAAGGTGACGCGGTTGGTTTGCCGCAAATCGAGCCCCAGCAAATTGGCAAGATGCCACGAGATGGCCTCTCCCTCGCGGTCCGGGTCGGTGGCCAAAAAGACCATGTCGCACTTGGCGGCCTTGTTCTGCAGCTCCCGCACCAGCTTTTCCTTGTCTTTCATCACCACATAGCTGGGCGCGAAGTCCTTCTTAACGTCCACTGCCAGGCGGCTGGGCGGCAAATCGCGCACATGACCCATGGAAGAGGTTACCAGGTAGCCTTCTCCCAAATATTTTTGAATGCTCTTCGCCTTTGCGGGCGATTCCACAATCACCAATTTTGACAAAACTCTTTCCTCATTTCAATTCGACTCGCCGCACAGCAAAAAACCGCGGGAACGCGATTATTTTTGAGCGCTTTTAGGTATTGCCGCGCAAGCTGCCTGCAAATAATTTCCCCGGTTGCTGCTGCACAAGGCCTTCAATTTCCAGGGCGGTCAGTGCCGCAAAGAGCTGGCCGGGGGTGGCGTCTGTGCGCTTCATTAATTCATCAATATGCAGCGCGTCGCCAGAAAGCAACTGCAAAACGCTTTCTTCAAGCGGATTTTTGCGCGGGTTGCGGCCGGCTGCTTTTGCGGACGAGGGCGGTTTTTGCGGTGCGGGCGCGGGCGGTGCGGCTGGGCGCTGCGCCTTTACGGTCACCGCGCCGGGGTCCATGGCGGGGCGGGCAAGGTTGCGTTCCGCCCGGCGCATGTTGAGCAAATCGGGGTAGAGCAGCTCATACTCCTCCAGCACGTCCATAGCGGCAAACACAGGCTTGGCGCCCTCGCGGATGAGCTTGTTGCCGCCGGTGTAGGTGGAGCCGAAGGCGTCGCCCGGCACGGCAAACACGTCGCGGCCCTGCTCGGCGGCGCAGGTGGCGGTGATTAAGCTGCCGCTTTTTTCGCTGGCTTCCACCACAATGGTGCCCACTGCCAGCCCCGAGATAATCCGGTTGCGAGTGGGAAAGTTGCGGGCCAGCGGCGCGGCGCCGCCGGGGTATTCGCTCACCACCGCGCCGGTTTGCGCAACGCGCGCCCGCAGCGCCGCGTTTTCGGAAAGATAATCGGAACGAAGGCCGCAGCCCAGCACGCACACGGTGGGGCCGCCGGCGTGCAGCGCACCCCAGTGGGCGGCGCTATCGATGCCCAGCGCGCCGCCGCTGATAACGGTGCACCCTGCCCGCGTCAAGTCGGCGCTAAGGCGCCCCGCAATGTCGACGCTTTTGCGGTCGGCGCGGCGGGTGCCCACAATGGCCAGCCCCAACCGCCCCTGCAGGCACGCAAGGTCGCCTTTAACATACAGTGCCAGCGGGAGGTTGGGGATCTGCCGCAGGTGCAGGGGGTAGGCACTGTCTTGCGGTGTTAGAATATGCACATCTGTGGCCGTGCATTCCTCCAATATGGGGGTTGCGGCGTCTTTTGGCGTGCGCCGCATCCGTTCTAGCTGCACCGCGGTGAACACCCCCGCAATGCGCCGCTCGTAGTCGCTGCTTTCGTAGATGGCCCGCGCGCCGCCCGCGAAGGCGTCGGCAATTTCTTGTGTGCGCAGCGCACTCGAAACACCCAGCGCACATTGCAGCCACACCCACCAGGTTGCGTTATCGGTCACAGCGCACCATCTCCCAAAGCAAAATTGTCGCCGCGGCTGCGGCATTCAGGCTCTCTGCCCGGCCCGGCATGGGGATTGTAACACGGCTGTCGCATGCCGCAATGGCTTCATCCGAAAGCCCGATGCCCTCGTTGCCAATAACAACCACCCCCCCCTGCGAAAAATCAACCCGCACAGCCGGTTGTGCGCTTGCGTCCGGCACGGCGGCATAGCAGGGCAGGGGTGTGCGCCGCAGCCAGGCGGGCAAGTCGTCTGTCTGCGCCACCGGCAGCCGCAGCAACGCTCCCATCGACGCCCGCAGCGCCTTGGGGTGATAGGTGTCGCACCCGCCAAAAACCACCAGGCCGTCAATGCCAAGCGCCTCCGCCGTGCGTGCAATCGCGCCCAAATTCCCCGGGTCCTGCACATTCTCGAGCGCCGCCCACCTGTGGTGGGGTTTGGCCGCTTGGCTGTGTTCGGGCATGGGCTGTGCGTGGGGCTGTGCATTTAAAGATTTAAACGTGCCAAAAACGCCCTGAGGGTTTTGGGTTGAAGCCAGTTTTTGTGCCG
>JAITBA010000120.1 GCA_031283835.1 Oscillospiraceae bacterium | reverse complement strand
TAGAAGACGACGTGAACGTGAGCGCCGAAGATGCCAGCTACACCAAACCGGAGCAGGTGGAAGACTTTGTGACCCGCACAGGCGTTGACAGCCTTGCCATTGCCATTGGCACAAGCCACGGCGCCTTCAAATTTAGGCCCGGCACCAAGCCGCTGCTGCGTTTCGATATTCTGGAAGAAGTTGGAAAACGCCTGCCCGGGTTCCCCATCGTGCTCCACGGCGCCAGCAGCGTGCCGCAGGAATTTGTGGCGCTGGTGAACCAATACGGCGGCGCGCTCGACGACGCCATCGGTATCCCGGAAGACATGCTGCGCAAGGCCGCCACCATGGCTGTGTGCAAAATCAACATCGATAGCGATCTACGTCTGGCCATGACTGCCGCCCTGCGCCGTCATTTGGCCGAGAACCCCGCGCACTTCGACCCGCGGCAGTACCTCAAGCCCGCCCGCGATGCCATCGAAGGCATGGTGGCTCACAAAATCGAAAACGTGCTCGGCTGCAACGGCAAGGCCTAGCACCTGCACCTGCGGTGCCTGCGGCACGGCTCCTTCGCTTCGCTGTGTTCTGCGCCAAGTTCTGCGGCAAGCTGTATTTTAAAGCCCTCGCTTTTTTGCGGGGGTTTTTATTTTCGCAAGATCCTGCGCAAATAAAAATTTTTCCTAATTTTCATCAGTTTTCTATTTTCTTTTTTGTAAAAGTGTGATATAATAGGTTGCGCAAGTATATGAAACGATCTGCGCGCCGCAAGTATGTCGCGGGTGCGAAAGTTTGCAAAAGAGAGAACTTCACGCGCGCATTGCTCGCCGCAGGCGTGCTCACCGCAGGTGCGCGGGTGCGAAAGCGTGTGAAAAAGAAACCCATGAGCGCGAATTGCTCACCGCAGGTGCGCGATCTGCCCGCCGTAGGCGTGATGACCGACAGGAAGGATGAGGTTAATGAAAATCACAGTCGTAGGACGCAAGTGCCAGGCAGGGTCTGCCTTTCAGGCGCATGCCGAAAAGAAGCTGGCCAAACTGGAGCGTCTGCTGGGCGGCAGCACGGAAGCCGCCGACGCAAAGGTGACGGCTTCGGCGCAAAAAACCGGCATGGTGGTGGAGGTGACAGTGCGCCACCAAGGCATGGTTCTGCGCGCGGAAGAAGGTGCGCAGCAGATAAACGACGCGCTGGACCGCTGCGTGGACGTGCTGGTGCGCCAACTGCGCAAGAACAAAACCCGGCTCGAAAAACGCGTGCACGCCACGCAGATCAACGACTTTGCGGACACTGACGTGGTGGAAGAAGAGAGCGAATTCAACATCGCGCGCGAAAAAACGGTGCCGTGCAAACCAATCGACGTGGAGGAGGCCATTTTGCAGATGAACCTGGTGGGTCACCAATTTTACCTGTTCCTCAACGCCGAAACCGGCGAGTTCAACCTGGTCTATCGGCGGCGCGGCGGCGACTATGGCCTGTTGCTGCCCGAGAGGGAATAGCCCGCAGCCCGATTCGCCGTGCAACCAGCGGCCCCTGCTGTGCAACCGTCAGCAAGGGCTTTTGTTTGTTGCAGGTGCGGGCTGAAGATTCGCACGTCGCAACTCGCGGGAAGAAAGCGATTGGTGCAGAAGACTTGCGCGTCGCAATTTAAAGCGATGATTTTGCGATTGTTCGGCAGCCCGCAGTCCGATTCGCCGTGTATAACAGCGGCCCCTGCTATGCAACCGTCAGCAAGGGCTTTTGCTTGTTGCGGGTGCAGGTTGAAGAATGCGCGTCGCAACTCACGGGAAGAAAGCGATTGGTGCAGAAGAATGCGCATCGCGGTTTAAAGTAAAAGCGATGATTTTAGCTGGGTCATGGCCTGTGCCAAAGTGGCACGGGGGCACGCCGCGTTGATGCGTTGAAAACCATCACCGCCGCTGCCAAACATGCTGCCGCTGTCGAGCCATAGATGCGCCTTTTGCTCCAAAAAAGCGCGCTGTGCCGGGGCCGGAACGCCGCTGGCGCGAAAATCGAGCCAGAGCAGAAAGGTGCCTTCGGGGATAATCAGTTGCACCTGGGGCAGATGTTGCGGCAGCCACGCGCGCAGCCACTCGATGTTGTCGCGGATGTAGGCGCGCGCCTGGCGCAGCCAATCGTCGCCATGCAGGTAGGCCGCCTGGGTGCACAGCAGGCCGAAGGTGTTCACCTGGCTGTAGCCGATAGCGTCCACCGCCTGCTGAAATTGCTGCCGCAGAGCCGGGTTTTCGATGATGATATTCGACACCTGCAGGCCCGCAATGTTGAAGGTCTTTGCGGCGGAGGTGCACAGCACGCAGTTCTGCGCGATTTCTGGCCCGAGCGTGGGCAGCACGATGTGCTTGTGCGGTTCCCACGCAAAATCGCAATGAATTTCGTCGGACGCCATCACCACGCCATGCTGCAGGCAGATTTCGGCCATGCGTGTGAGCTCTTGGCGGCGCCACACGCGCCCCACGGGGTTGTGGGGGCTGCACAGCAAAAAGAGCTTGACCCGCTCCCCCGCAATTTTTGCCTCAAAGTCGTCAAAATCAATTTCGTAACGCCCGCCGCGCAGCACCAGGGGGCTGTTCACCAGGCGGCGGCGGTTATCGACAACCACCGAGGCGAAGGGATAATACACCGGCTGCTGAATCAGCACGGCGTCGCCCGGCTGCGTGTAGGCTTGCACCGCCAACGCGAGGGCCGTGACCACACCCGGCGTTTTAATCACCCACTTTTGGTCAACGCGATAACCAAAGCGCGCGCCGAACCAGCCGTCAAGGGCTTCAAAATACGCCGCCTTTGTTTCTGTGTATCCCCAAATGCCGTGTGTCACAGCGCGTTGCGCCGCTTCGAGAATCTCCTGCGCAACGGCAAAGTCCATGTCGGCCACCCAAAGGGGCAGCACGTCGGCGGGTCGCCGCCGTTCCGTGGCAAAATCAAACTTCAAGCTGCACGTGCCGCGCCGGTCGATGACGTCGTCAAAATGATAGGTCATGAGGTCTCCTTTTTTTGCAGGTGTGATTTTTGGCAGAAGGGCGATTTTGCGCCAACACGCCCTAGCTAAGCCCCAGCCGCCCCGCCAGCTCGCGGGTGTTCATTTCTAGCAGCTTCGAAACGCCCTCCTCCTGCATTGTCACGCCATAGAGCATGTCGGCCTCCTCCATGGTGCCGCGGCGGTGACTGATGAGGATGAACTGGGTGTGTTTGGTCATGCGGCGCACGTAGCGGGCATAGCGGGTTACGTTCACGTCGTCCAGCGCGGCCTCCACTTCGTCGAAGATGCAGAAGGGCGCGGGCGTGGTTTTGAGGATGGCAAACAGCAGCGCAATGGCCGAAAGGCCTTTCTCTCCGCCCGAAAGCAGGTCGATATTCTGCACATTTTTGCCGGGGGGCTGCACGCGGATATCGATAGCGCTTTCGAGTACATCGTCGGGGTTGTCCAGCTCCAGAGCCGCCTGCCCGCCGCCGAACAGCTCCTGAAAGGTTTCTCCAAAATAGCGGTTGATGCGCTGGAACTGCTCACGAAAACGGTCGGCCATTTTGCCGGTGAGCGCCGATATCAGCCGGGTAAGCTCCTCTTTGCTCTGCTCGGCGTCCTCCACCTGTGCCTTGAGGAAGGCGTAGCGCTCGTGCACCTCTTTATATTCCTCAATCGCGCCCACGTTGATGTTGCCCAGCGCGCGGATTTTTCGGCTCACTTCGCCCAGTTCGATTTGTGCGCGCGTGGAGTCTTCGAGGCCATAGCCTTGGTGCTCCGCCTCGCGCGGGGTAATCTGATAACTTTCGTACAGGCTGGCAGCGGCCCCGTCGAGGGCCTGCCGCGCCTGGGTGCGGCGTTCCTCCTGCCGCGCCAGCTCCCCGCTGTGCTTTTCTTTTTGGGCCAGCTGCAGCCGCTCCTCACGGCGCAGGGTTTCGGCCTGGCCGGCAAGGGCTTCGCGTTGGGCCGCAAGAACCTCGGCCTCGGTTTGCTGCCGCGCCGTCGCTGTGCGCAGCGCTTCAATGCTCCCGCGCAGCGTAATCATCTGCGCCTGGGTGTCTTCGCTGTTTTGGCGCAGCGCTTCCTGCTCTTTCAGCAGCTCTTGGTCGCGCCCTGTGTGACCCAGCCGGCGCTGGCGCAACCCGGCGGCCAGGGTTTCGCGGGCTTCCACGTCTTTTTCGGCCGCAAGCAGCTCCATGCGCAGGGTGC
>JAITBA010000072.1 GCA_031283835.1 Oscillospiraceae bacterium | reverse complement strand
AACACCCTGGCCTTGCGCTATACCTACACCCGCCCCGGTGTGATGTATAAAAATGTGACCAAAACCTGGGACGGCACGGTGACGATGAACTGCGAGGCGCACAAGACGTATCTTATTGGCTTTGACCACAAAACGGAGCAGTTTGGAATTGAAGAAACGGCGTAAACGTTGGAGACGCGCATTTTTGCGGGGGAGGGCGCGCGGTGCACACGGCCGAGACATCGCCTTTTGTTTGCCAACAATTTTTATACGAATTTGCAAGTGAGGAGCTTTTTTATGATTATCGCGGCAATTTTGGCCGGCGGCATTGGCAGCCGAATGGGCAATGTGAACATGCCCAAGCAGTTTTTGCAGTTGGGCAGCCGCCCGGTGCTGGTGCACACCATCGAAAAATTTTTGGTGCACCCCCAGGTGGATCGGGTGGTGGTGCTCACCCCGGGGGCGTGGCTGGGCTTTACGCAGGATACCCTGGCCGAGCACCTGCCGGCGGGGCACAATGTGGCTGTGATTGAAGGCGGCGACAGCCGCAACAACACGCTGCGCAACGCCCTGCGCTGGGTTGAGGACGAATGCGGCGCGGCGGCGGATCCTATCATCATCACCCACGACGCGGTGCGGCCCTTTGTGAGCCATCGGATTATCAGCGACAACATTGCCGCCGCCGAGGCCCATGGCGCGTGCGACACGGTGATTGCCGCCACCGACACCATCGTGCGCAGCGACGACGGGGCGTTCATCACGGTGATTCCTCCGCGCGGCAGCATGTATCAGGGACAAACGCCCCAAAGCTTTCGCTGCAACAAGCTGCGCGCGCTGATGAACACGCTGCTGCCCGAAGAAGAGGCGATCCTCACCGACGCGTGCAAAATTTTCTCTATCCGCAGCGAGCCCGTGGCCCTTGTGCAGGGCGAAACCCACAACCTAAAAATCACGTATCCCTATGACTTGAAGGTGGCGCACGCGCTGCTGGGCGTGGAGGAAGCACGGCCGAGCGGCAAAAACGCCGTCAACGAAGCCTAAGGAACGCAGGAGGAATCGCATTGATTTCCATTGTTTATCGACTAACCGCCCCGGGCATGATTGAAGCCGCCTGCAAAGACCTGGATTTGAAGAGCGGCAAGGCGTTGCTGCGGCCGCGGTTCTTGTCCATCTGCAAGGCCGACCAGCGGTATTATCAGGGCAACCGGGCGCCGGAGGTGCTCAAGGCCAAGCTGCCCATGGCACTGGTGCACGAGTGCGTGGCGGAGGTGATTTTTGACCCCACGGGCACATATGCGCCGGGCGATTTTGTGGTGCCCTGCCCCAATATTCCCACGCAGGAGGATGCGTTTGTCGCCGAAAATTATCTTTATAGCAGCAAGTTCCGCTCCAGCGGCTACGACGGGTTTTTGCAGGAATATTTTTGCAGCAACACGGAGCGGCTGGTGCCCGCGCCGAAGCATACGCGGCTTGAAGTCGCTTCGTTTTTGGAGCTGATTAGCGTGAGCATGCACGCCATCAGCCGGTTTGAGCGGATTGCGCACGGGCGGCGCGCGCGTTTGGGCGTGTGGGGCGACGGCAACCTGGGCTTTATCACCGCGTTGCTGCTGCGCGCGCTCTACCCCGATAGCGAGCTGACGGTGCTGGGCACGGTGGAAGAAAAGCTGGCGTATTTTTCGTTTGCCGACAAACGCGTGCACGTGGAAAACTTGCGTGTTGGCCCCAAAGAAACCCTGTGCGACCACGCCTTTGAGTGCGTGGGCGGCATGGGCTGCCGGCCGGCCATCAACCAGATGATTGACGTGGTGGCCCCCGAGGGCACCCTGGCCTTGCTGGGTGTGAGCGAAAACTTTGTGGAAATTAACACACGCATGGTGCTTGAAAAAGGCCTGCGCCTCTATGGCAGCTCACGCAGCGGCGTGGCCGATTTTGCACGCGCTTCGAGCTTGCTGGGCGCGCACCCCGCGCTGGGGCAGGCCCTTGAGCGCCTGATTGGCGACGTGGTGCCCGTGCGCAATATCCACGACATTCACGCGGCGTTTCGGCTGGATGTGCAGCAGAGCTTTGGAAAAACCGTGCTGGATTTTAACGCGTGACGGCGGTTCGAATAGCCTCTTATATTTTTTTAAAACAAACAACAGGGGGGAATGCCCTATGGCAAAGAACCTGAACGGCGAGAAAAAACTGGTTTCTAACGTGGAATTTTCAGGGTATATGCTCATGACGTTTTTTGTGAGCAACCTGGTGAATGTGATTGGCAACAGCACGCGCCAAAAATACCTGGCAAACCTGGGAATTGACGGGGAAACAGTGGCGCTGATCAACACGATTTGCAATGTGATTAGTTTGGTGCTGCCCTTCTTTTTTGCAATGATTGTGGATCGCGCGCCCAAGCCGGGCAAGAGCAAATTTATCCCGCTGGTTACGCTCACGGCAGTGCCCACGGCGGTGTTTTCTGTTTTAATGTTCTACACGCCCGCAAGGCTGCTGGAATCGGATGTGCCGTTTGTGCTGATGATCACGTATCAGTGCGTGGTGACGGTGCTCTTCAATAGCGCCGTGTTTTTTGCAAACACCTACGAAAAAATAGCGATGGTGATTTCGCCCAACCATGCCGAGCGCGACAGCGTGCTTTCGTACCGGGCCATTTGCAGCGCTGTGGGCAGCGCCGCGCCGCTGCTGTGGATTATGCTGCTGGGCCTGCTAAAAAAGCCGGGGCTGCTGAAGGGCGACAACGCGGTATATTTGGCAACGTCTGTGTTTTGCGCGGTGTTGGGCGCCGCGGCAATGCTCCTCAGCGCCCGCGTGGTCAAAGAGCGCGTGCCCTACAGCAGCAAACCCGTCAACCCCCTCAAGGGCTATGCCGACGTGCTCAAAAACCCCTATGCGCTGCTGTTACTGCTCAGCGAGTTTTTAAAAAATTTCCGCTCAATTTCCAGCTACATGTCCCCGTTTATCGCGGCGGTGCTGCTGGGCGACAGCACAAAATATTTGGTGCTGGGCCTGCCAACCGCCCTTGGCACCATGACGGGGATGCTGGTTGTAAAAACGCTGCTAAAAAAAATGACCAGCAAGACCATCTATATGTGTTCCGGCGTTTATTCTATTGCGGCCAACATTGCGGCTTTTGGCGTGGGGATGCGGTTTTTGCGCAACCCCGGCAACATGGGTCTTCAGGTGGTGTTTATTGCGCTGCTTTATCTGATTGGTCTCCAGTTTGGCGCTTCAAACCTGTTGCCCCAGATGTTCAAGGCCGACATTTTGGAGGATTTGGAGATGAAAACGCACAAGCGCCTGGAAGCCAGCCTGGATTTTGTTACAAGCATGGGCAGCAGTGTGAGTGGTCTGGTTGCCAACGCGTTGGGACCCATCTTCCTGTTTGGCGCCTCCGCGCTAAATTTCATCCATTATGTGCAGCCTGTTAACCACATTGAACAACCGCAAACCGAGCGCACTAAAATTTTGATTTTGCTGCTCTATACGATGGGGCAAGGCGTGTTTATGCTGCTGTGCAACGTGCCGCTTTTGTTCTATAAACTTACCGGCGCGCGCAAGCGGCAGGTGCACAACGAAGTGCTGGCCTACCGCGCGCAGCTGGAGACACAAAGCGTGACGGCGCAGACGCGTGTTTGAGGGCGGGGTCGGCGGGCAACACAACCCCGACACGAGAGAATCGAAGCGTGAATCGTATGAAGAGAAGGGAAAGCGTTCATGGCACAAACCAACCCAAGCCCCGCGCTGCGCAAAACCGTGATTGAGGCCGGCGGACGAAATTTGCAATACTGGAAGGACACATGGCGGTATCGGGGGCTGGCGTGGGACATGGCGCGCCGGAACATCACGGTGCGCTACAAGCAGACGGTGATTGGCTTTGGCTGGAGCATTGTGAACCCGATTATCAGCACGATTGTGATGTCTTTTGTTTTTGGCAACCTGGCGGGGTTTGCGGGAGCGACGGAGATTAATTATAATGTGTGCGTGCTGGCGGGCACCATCCCCTGGGGGATGTTTAGCCGGTGCTGCACAAACAACGCGGATGTTTTTCGCGCAGGGGCAAGCCTGTGGTCCAAGTGCTACTTTCCACGGTTAATTTTGCCCCTGAGCGGGCTTTATACCACATTCCTCGATAACATTCTTACCTATGCGATTTTGTTTTTCTTCATGGGAATCACGCACTACGTGCCGCCGGTGCGCTTGCTGCTTTCGGTGCCGCTGCTGGTGCCAATTGCGCTGCTGGGCACCTTCATTGGCTTTGTGTTTTCGTCCTACGTAATCCGCTGGCGCGACCTTGGCTATGTGCTGCCGATTATTTTGCAAATTGGGCAATACCTTACGCCCGTGGCCTATTCGGCCGCCAACATAGAAAAAGCCATGGGCGGCGGCCTGACGCACACGCTCTACAACATCGCCTACACGATCAACCCCATGGTTGGCTACGAGACCCTGTTTAAATGGACGATGCTCGACGACCCTGTGTTTGCCTTTGACTGGTGGAGCGTGGGGGTGAGCGTTGCCTGGACCGTGGCCTTCGGTGTTTTCGGCATCAGCCGTTTCCGCAAGGCGGAGCGGACATTTGTGGACATGGTTTAGCACCTGTTTGCAACGGCCCTTATACCATGGGTTCGCCCAAGCGAAGGAGTTTGACACCATGCCCGAAACGGCTATCAAAATTGAAAACGCGGGGAAGCGGTACCGGATTCCGGTGCCGACCGCGAAGGTGGATTTGCTCACGGACAAGGGCAACAACGCGTTTAGCCGCGGGGCGTATCGTCTGTTGCACGCCGTGACGGACGCAGGGCGCAAAAAGCAGGATTTTTGGGCCTTGCGGGGGATTAACCTAGAAATTCGGCAAGGCGAAAGCGTGGGGATTATTGGCAAAAACGGCGCAGGGAAATCTACGCTGCTCAAGCTTCTTTCGCGCATTACGGAGCCAACGGAAGGCCGTATTGCCTACACGGGGCGGCTGGCCTCCATGCTGGAGGTGGGCACCGGCTTTAACGGGGAGCTTACCGGGCGCGAAAATGTGTACCTCAACGGCTCTATTTTGGGCATGACCAAAGAAGAAGTGGACCAGAAGTTTGAGGCGATTTTGGAATTTAGTGAGGTGGGGGATTTTATCGACACCCCTGTCAAGCGGTATTCTAGCGGGATGTTTGTGCGTTTGGGCTTTGCCGTGGCGGCGCACCTGGAGCCGGAAATTATGATTGTGGACGAGGTGCTTGCCGTAGGTGACGCGCGGTTCCAAGAAAAATGCCTGGGGCAAATGAACGCCGTAGTTGAAAGCGGGCGCACGGTTTTGTTTGTGAGCCACCAGATGCCCACCATTCGCCGGTTGTGCAAGCGGGTGATCGTGCTCAAAGAAGGGCGCGTAATCTATGACGGCGAAACAGAAAAAGGCGTGCAGCTCTATTTGGACGAAGGCGGCGCGTTTGCGCGCACGTTCGATTATTCCCGCACCAAGCGCTGGGCGCAAAGCTCCGGTCATCTGTTGATTCGCAGCCTCGAACTGCTGCACACCAACGACTGCGTCTATGAACCCGACGGCGTGGTGGAATTTGGCGTGACGATGGACTGCTTGTTGCCGGTGGAGGTGCTGTGCCTGCGGGTGGGGCTTGTGCGCGGGGCGGTGCTGGTGGGTTCGGCGTTTAGCGTCAAAACACGGCTGCAAAAGCCCTTTTGCCCGGGCGAAACCATTACGCTGATTTGCAGGGTGCCTTGCGCGGGCCTGACGGCCGGGCAATACAACGCCGTGCTGACCTTTAGCAGCGGCGACACCTATGAGGCCTATGCCCCTTATGACGAAGTTGACCCTGCCTTCCGCTTTGAGGTGCTGGCCGAAAAACGCGGCGTCCTGCGCGAAAATTGGAACGAAAGATGGGGGCTTTTGCGCTTGCGGCCGGCCGAATTTGATCGCGGGCAATGAGTTCTAAGCAACAAGCCATAGCGAATACGTATGAGAAAGTCTTTTATTATGCGAAGGGTGCGGTATGACCATTGACGTTGGCGGGCAACACATTTT
>JAITBA010000057.1 GCA_031283835.1 Oscillospiraceae bacterium | reverse complement strand
CAAAATTCGCCAATCAATGACACGGAGGGATTTTTTTGAACACAACAGATCTTGCCCGGCGCGTCGCCGCCGACCTGCTGCAAATTCGGGCGGTGTTTTTGCGCCCGGAGGAACCCTTCACCTGGGCCAGCGGCCTTCGGTCGCCCATCTATTGCGACAATCGCTTAACCTATTCGGATGTGCGCGTGCGCAAAGACGTGGAAGAGGGCTTTGTGGAGGTGATTCGCGCCAAGTATCCTCAGGCGGAAATGCTGGTTGGCACAAGCACTTCGGGCATTGGCCACGCGGCCATTTGCGCCTGGCTGATGGGTTTGCCCACCGGCTATGTGCGCGGCGGCGCAAAAAGCCACGGCCGCAACAACCAAATTGAGGGCAGAGTGCTGCCGGGCCAAAAAGTGGTTGTCGTCGAAGATTTGATCTCGACGGCGGGCAGTGTGCTGGAAGTGGTGGAGGTGCTGCGCCGCGCGGGGGCCGAGGTGCTGGGCATTGTGAGCATCTTCACCTATGGCATGCAAAAGGGCCTGGATCGCCTGGCTGCCGCGCAGATTGAAAACACAAGCCTTAGCAACTTTGACACACTGGTGGAAGTCGCCGCCGAAACCGGCTACTTGGCGCCCAACGCCGTGGCGGCGCTAAAGACCTTTCGGGATTGCCCGAGCGACCCCGGGTGGATGGAGCTGCTTTAGGACCATGCCGCAACAAAAACATAGCCACACAGATTCTTGCAAAAAAGGAGGTAGCATATGGCA
Organism: Oscillospiraceae bacterium; assembly: GCA_031283835.1. GTDB lineage: Bacteria > Bacillota > Clostridia > Oscillospirales > Acutalibacteraceae > WRMQ01. The sequence continues at coordinate 4,602 of JAITBA010000057.1, read as the reverse complement.
GTTCCGGAGCTGCGCCATCTGATTGACATCAAAGACCTTTCTCTTGACGAAATTGACACGCTGCTGGCCCTGGGGGACGATATCATCGCCCGGCCGGCGGACTACCAGGACGCGGCAAAGCGTAAAAAGCTGGCCACGCTGTTCTATGAGCCAAGCACGCGCACACGGTTGAGCTTTGAGGCGGCAATGCTGGAGCTGGGCGGCAGCGTGCTGGGGTTTTCGAGCCAGGATTCCAGTTCGGCCACCAAGGGCGAAAGCGTGGCGGACACCATCCGCACCGTGCAGTGCTACGCCGATATTATTGCCCTGCGGCACCCAAAAGAAGGCGCGCCCGTGGTGGCTGCGCGGCATGCGGCGGTGCCGGTGATTAACGCGGGGGACGGCGGGCACAACCACCCCACCCAAACTCTGACGGATTTAATGACCATCCGCCGGGAGCTGGGCACCCTGGAGGGCCTGACCATCGGGCTGTGCGGCGACCTAAAATTTGGACGCACGGTGCATAGTCTCATCGCCGCCATGGTGCGCTACCCCGGCACGCGCTTTGTGCTGGTTTCGCCCCGGGAGCTGCGCGCGCCCGACTATGTGCTGGAGGAAATCCGCCGCGGCGGCTGCGCCTGCGAAGAAAGCCACACCATGGAGGCTGTGGTGCCGGTGCTGGATGTGCTCTACATGACCCGGGTGCAGCGGGAGCGTTTTTTTAACGAGGCGGTCTATGTGCGCCTGAAGGACAGCTTTATTTTGGACGTGCCCAAGCTGGCGCACGCAAAAAAAGACATGATTGTGATGCACCCCCTGCCGCGTGTGAACGAGATGAGTGTGCGGGTGGACGAAAACCCGCACGCGCGCTACTTTGTGCAGGCACTCTATGGAAAATATATCCGTATGGCATTGATACTCAAGCTTTTGGGGAGGTGGGGCGCATGAAGATTGACAGCATTTGCAACGGCATTGTGCTCGATCATATTGAGGCGGGGAAGGCTATGCGGATTTGCGCGGCGCTGGGACTTGAAAGCCTTGATTGCACGGTGGCGATTATAAAAAACGTGAAAAGCGAAAAAATGGGAAGGAAAGATCTTATCAAGATCGACGAAATGATAGACCTTGACCTGAACGCGCTGGGGTTTATCGACCCGAACATTACCATCAACGTGATCCGCGAGGGGCAGCTTTCGGAAAAAAAGAAGCTGCGTTTGCCCCGGGAGCTTTTTAACATTGTGCGCTGCAAAAACCCCCGCTGCATCACGACGGTGGAGCAAGAAGCGGACCAGATTTTTTGCCTGGTGAGCGAAAACCCGCCCCTATATCGTTGCGCTTATTGCGATGCGGCATATCATGGGAAATAAGTGGGTCTATTTTGGCAAAATTTACAATAATGTTACCCGCGTGGCAAAAACTGTTGTTGACATGCGCCGCCAAGCCTGCTATACTAATAAAACTGGTGTCGCGCCCCCTATTCACTGACGACCGAAAGGATGAGATGAATCATGAAACGAATACTTGCGTTGCTGCTCAGTGCCGTGCTGCTGCTGACGTTGTTTGCCGCCTGCGGCGAGGGCGCGGACGACGATGAAGTCACCCAGGCTATTTATCAGGGGGTGACGGACGCAACCGACGCCGCGGAGGCCGCCGCAGGGCTGATCCCCGCCGGGTGGGTCGCCATTGGCACGCTGCGCGAGGACGGCGACGTCGTCATCACCGGCCTGACCTATGTGAAGGATGTGGACGGCAAATCTGTGCCGGTGAGCGACAAGGACCTGGCGGAGGCCAACACCCTGGAGGGTGTGGTTTCTAGCATCACCGTCAACGACGGCGTGTTTGTGCCGGTCTATGTTGCCGCGCAAACGATTTATGCCGCGCCGGGCAGCAGCGCGGACGACGACGACCTGCACGACCTGACGCAGGACGCGGACACGCTGCCCACCGCTTCTAGCCCCGGGCTGCTGCTGCCGCCCTCGCCTCTTGCGCCCCCGCGCACCAACGCCCTGCTGCCTGCCACGGCCGTCTTTAAGCCGGGAACCACCACGCGCCCGGCGGCCGGCACCGCCAAACCGACGGCCACGACCAAAAAAAACAACCTGAGCACGGCGGCCACCATCCCCAAAACCAAAAAGCCCGCCGCTACCACCACCAACTACTTCGCTGCCGAAAAAGAGAGTATTAGCAACAGCAGCATGAGCAAGGAAGAAAAAATGCTTGCCATTCGCCTGCTGAGCTATAAAATTGACGAGAACGGCATCTTCTATGTGGAACATGAGCCTTGGCAAAAGCAGTTTGGGTTCAACCAAATTTATGACGTGGCGTCGCCCTTTATGCAGCTGGTCTATGGCACTGTGCGCATCAAATTCCGCTATGGCTATGTCTACAAGCTCTATACCGAGGGCGAAAAGAAGGGGCAGGTTGTCTACGACACCAACGGCAACCCCACCTACGAAACCGACGCCAGCGGCAACCCCATCCCCAAAGACTGGATGATCCAGTTATGGAAAGGCCGCTATGGCCTGGTGATTCTTGGCGGCGAAATCGGCGTTTATACCAAGCCCTCTACCCAGGCCGCCGAGCACTACTACTCCGCCACAAAGGAGGAGGAGCTGGTGATGGCCATGGATCTGTATCAGCAAAACTTTAAAACCGGCGAGAAAAAGTACCTCTTCACCCGCGGCCCGGAGTCTGAATGGTGGCTGACCGGCTTTGTGCCCGGCTCGTTCTTCGACAACAACGCCAACAACAAGGGCAAGGACGAGATCATCATGGTGGCCAACTTGCAGTTCCCCGACAACGAGATGCTGGCATTGTTCACCGAGAGAATGGAGAAAGCCGGTTTTTTGAGAGGCAACCCCGGGCGCGATAACCCCGAAACCTTCACCACCAGCGGCACCAGCTTCAAATTCTCCTGGCAATACATTGACCAGGACCGCTAAACCGGCGTTTTTTGCCGCCGCTATTTTTCCTGTTTTCGGCCGTTTTTTGGCGAATCCGGCCAAGTCTTTCCAGCGCGTGCCCTTTGGACGGAAAAACATTCCGTTTGGCAAAAAAAATCAAATTTTTCTGTTGACAAACCGGCAAAAAAATGCTATATTGTATGGGCAACAGTTGTCTCGTGCGGGCAAACAAAAAATCGCAAACAAAGAAAGGATTGACCCCCCATGAAAAAAGTATTTGCACTCGTTCTTTCCCTGGCACTTGTCTTTGGCTTGAGCCTGTCGGCTTCCGCCGCTCTCGAAGATGTGCAGGCTGACGCGCAAGCCGTTCTGTCCGAACTTTCCGCCACCTATGGTGTGGACGAAGTGAAGGCTGCCTTTGAGGAAGGCCTTGCCGGCCTGGGCGACATTGACCTGCTGAATGTTGATGCGCTGCCTGCCGACGCCGGTTCCGACGTTGCGGCTTCCGTTATCTCGAAGCTGGGTCTCGAAGGCACCGACATTGCCGACCAGCTGCAGGGCGTTTTGAGCAATGATTTCGTGTCCTTCATCGCGGGCATTTACGTCGGCGACGTCATCACCGAAGAACCCACCGAAGCCCCCGAAGTCACCACCCAAGAAGAAACCGAAGTTGTCACCGAAGTCGTCACCGAAGCCACCACTGCCGCTCCTGCTGTTATCCCCGAAACAGGTTCTTCTTCCGCTATCGCGATCACAACCTTTGCGACTCTTTCTGCAGCCGCTGCTGTTGCGTTCGTGTGCATGAAGAAAAAGGAAGACTAAGCCCAAGTTTTCTCTGACCCTTAAGCTGCGAACAGACAACATTTTGCAAACCAGCGCCCCCGGTGGCAAACCGGGGGTTTTGGTTTTTGTGGGCCCACACCCGGCGGCAAAACAGAACTTTTTGCGAACCCTTGCGCAAAATTGTGCCCAAAAAAAGAACGGAGGTTGCGATGATTGCGTGGTTTGACGCGCTGCCTTCCACTTCGGATTTTTTGTGCGCGCAGGCCAAGGCGGGCACGGTGCGGCACGGCGCGGCCGTGGCTGCGGCGCGGCAGACGGCGGGGCATGGCCGCGTGGGCAGACCGTTTTTTTCGCCGACGGGCGGGCTTTACTGCAGCGTGTATTTGTGCGAAGAGCGGCTGCCCCCGGCGGGGGTGCTGCCCGTGACACCCCGGGCGGCGCTTGCGGTGCGCCGTGTGTTGGCACGTCACAACAGCCATGTGGGCATCAAGTGGGTGAACGATTTGTTCCGCGAGGGTCGCAAGGCGGGCGGCATTTTGGCGCAGCGCGCAGGGCGGGGCTGTGTGGTGGGCATTGGGCTGAACCTGCATCTGGCACCAGGTGATGTGCCGGACGCGCTGCTGGGGATCATCACCGGCTGCGCCAAAGCGCCGGATCTGCTGCCTGCCCCCGCTGCTTTGGCGGAAGAAATCGTCGCCGCGCTGCTGGCGATTTTGGGGGAACCCAATGAGCCGCTGCTGGAAGAATACCGGGCGGCATCGGTGCTGCTGGGCCGGGCGGTTGATTACGAAGAAAACGGCACGCGCCTGCAGGGCGTGGCTGCCGCGATTGCGCCGGATGGCGGCTTGGTGCTGGCCGACGGCAAAATCCTTCGCTCTGGTGAAGTGCGCATTTTAATGCCTGCCCGGGATGTGAATTAAACGCACGGCAGGGGGGA
>JAITBA010000018.1 GCA_031283835.1 Oscillospiraceae bacterium | reverse complement strand
CGAAACCCCCGTCATTCGCTATGGCAACCTCACCTTCACCGTCGAGGCCCTCGACGACAAACGCATTACCCAAATCAAAATCGAAATCGCCCCTTCGTCCGCCGAGGGGAAAGAAGCGCCCTAACCAACCGCGTCGCCCCCACAAACCTTGCGCAACGCGCAATTCGCATAATCACTTGGAGTAGGTTGTTCATATGAAAAAAGTTCTGGCCTGCGCGGCGACGCTTGCCCTGCTCTTTGCGGGCTGCGGCGTGCAGCGCAAAACCGCCGCGCCGCCCAGCGCAAATATCAACAACGGCGGGTTCGTCAGCCAAAGCGGCGACGCGCTCTATTTTGCCAACTTTGCCGACGACGGCCGGCTCTACCGGCGTGATGCCGCGGGCAAAGACACAAAACTTAGCGACGACCGCTGCTACGCTCTGCAGCCGGTGGGCGATTGGATTTACTACAAAAACCGCTACGATAATCGGCTCTATCGCCTCCCCCTGGCGGGCGGCAGCCCACAGCCGCTGGGCAACGACCCGGTGTTCTATCCCCAGGTGCTGGGCGATTGGATTTATTACCTCAACAGCGCCGACGACATGCGCCTCTACCGCGTGCAAACCGACGGCACCCTGCGCGAAAAACTCTGCGACGACCCCAGCGCCTACCCAAACGTCACCCCCGAAGGCATTTATTACTCCAACACAGCCGAAGGCGGCATGCTCTATTTCGTCGCCCTCGACGGCACCCGCCGCCAGCCCCTGCTCCCCCGCTACTGCGCCAACCTCAACATCGTCAACGGCTGGGCCTACTTCATCGATATGACCGCAGATGGCACAATTTTCCGCTGGAACCTCAAAAAGCAAGGCGAACCCGTGCCCCTTGCCACCAACGCCGATAACTTTCTTGTGGCCAACAAAAAATGGGTTTTCTTCGTGAAAAACGACACCCTTTGGCGCATGCGCCCCGATGGCAAAGACCCCATTGCGCGCGCCCAAGTCCCCATGATCACCAACCTCTTCGTCGTTGGCGACCGCGTCTACACCCACAGCAGCGGCGCGCAAACCATTCAGGGCCTTGGCATCGAGGACACAGACGCCACAACGCTGCCCTGAAGCGCGCGGGTATTCCGTTTGCGTCAACCCGTCCATTTTTATGCAACAATCACGCATAAACCACTTGACATATGCAAAATATCTGTTATAATATAAATATACTTCATAATTATACAAAAACAATGCAGGGAGAAAGCGCACATGAAACAAAAAGAAATCAAAAAAGTGGTGCTGATGTATTCCGGCGGGCTCGATACGTCGGTGATGATTCCGTGGCTCAAAGAGCACTATGCGGGCTGCGAAGTGGTGGCCGTGTGCGCCGACGTGGGCCAGGGCACCGAGCTGGACGGCCTCGAAGAAAAAGCCCTCAAAACCGGGGCCAGCAAGCTCTATGTCCTCGACCTCAAAAAGGAATTTGTGGAGGAATGCATTTGGCCCACCCTCAAGGCAAGCGCACGCTACGAGCGCGATTATTTGCTGGGCACCAGCTTTGCCCGGCCGCTGATTGCCAAAAAGATCGCCGAAATCGCCAAGCAAGAGGGCGCGGATGCCATCTGTCACGGCTGCACCGGCAAGGGCAACGACCAGGTGCGCTTTGAGCTGACCTTTAAGGTCTTTGTGCCCGAAATGCAGATCATCGCCCCCTGGCGCTTTTGGGAGCTAAAGAGCCGCGACGCGGAAATCGCCTACGCCGAGGCCCACAACATCCCCCTAAAAATCAACCGCGAAACAAACTATTCCAAAGACAAAAACATCTGGCACCTGAGCCACGAAGGCCTGGATCTGGAAGATCCCGCCAACGAAGCCCCCCTGCGCAAGCCCGGCTTTTTGGAGCTGGGCGTTGCCCCCGAAGACGCGCCCGACCAGCCCACCTACATCACCCTGACGTTCCAAAAAGGCGTCCCCGTGGCGCTCGACGGCAAAGCCCTTGATGGCGTGGCGCTGCTCAAAGCCCTGAACCAGATTGGCGGGGCCAACGGCATCGGCATCGACGACTTGGTCGAAAACCGCCTGGTTGGCATGAAGAGCCGCGGCGTATACGAAAACCCGGCGGGCAAAATCCTCTACCGCGCCCACGACATCCTCGAAACCATCACCCTCGACCGCGACACCCAGCACTACAAACACCTCGTCAGCGAGCGTTATGGCGAGCTGGTCTACTTCGGCCAGTGGTATACCACCCTGCGCGAAAGCCTCGACGCCTTCGTCAATGTCACCCAAGAACGCGTGACCGGCGACGTGCGCCTAAAACTCTACAAAGGCAACATTGTCAACGCGGGCGTCACCAGCCCCCACAGCCTGTGGAGCGAAGCCTTTGCCACCTTCGACGAAGACGACGTCTATGACCAGGCCGATAGCGCCGGTTTCATCAACCTCTTTGGCCTGAGCATGAAGGTGCAAGCCTTGCTGTCGCAAAAAAAGCAGTAACACCCTGCCGGCTACGCACAGGGATACGAAAGGATTTGCTTCTATGCACAAGCACAGGTTCGGCACAAAATGGCCCTCGGCAGCTTTGCCGGGGGCGTTTGCCTTTGCCGTTTTTACCGCGCTGGGCTGGCTGTTCCCCTACGTCATGGACGACTGGAACTGGGGTAGCCGCCCGCTTGCGCAAGCATGGCAAACCCGTCTGCAATTCAATGCCTTAAACGGCCGCTATCTTGGCAACCTTTTTGGTGTGCTTTTGGGGCAAGAGCGCCTGCTGCGCGCGCTGGCCGTGGGCCTGACCATGGCATTTTTTGTCTGGTTCGTGCCCCGGCTGGCAGGCGTGCGGTCGGCCGTGGGCAGCATGTTCGTTCTGCTGCTTTTGCTGGGCATGCCAAGCCTCAAATTCCGCGAGGCCGTCTCCTACAGCAGTGGTTTCGCCAACTACACGCTCCCTCTGCTGCTCATTCTGCCCATTGTCTGGCGCTGCGTGCGCCTGCTAACACCCGCGGAGGGGCGCGCCGCAAATCAGGCACCCAACACAACGCCGTGGCACGCGGTGCTGCTTGCGCCCATGGCCTTCGCCGCCACGCTCTTTGTCGAACACTACACGCTCTACCTGTGCGTTCTGCTGCTCTGCGCAAATCTCTATGTCTGGTTGCTGCACAGGCGCTTTGATTGGTCGCTTGCGTTGACGGCCCTGGCTAGCCTGGCCGGCGGCCTTTTAATGTTCAGCCACCCAAGCTATCGCGTGGCGTTTTCGTCTGCCCCGGCATACCAGGCAGCGCAGATGCACGGCCTGCGGGAGTTTGCGCTGTCTGTCTGCAACGGCTGGTTCAACCCCGATTGGGGCATAGCCGCCAGCCTGCTCATGCGCGAGCCCCTGCTCAGCCTTGCGCTGGTCGCGCTCCTGCTGGCCCTGCTGCACAAAGAGCGGCCCAAACACGCGAAGCTCTGCGCTTTTGCGGCAATCCTCTTTGCTGCCTGGCAGTTTTCCATGCTGCTGCTGCCACAAGAACTCACGGCCCTTGGCACGCCCTTCCAGGCGGCATATTACTACACCCAGGGCCTTCTTTGCGTGCTGTTTTTCGCGTCTATGGCTTGGGCGCTTTTGCAAACAAAAGCGCTGCGCGTGCAAGCCCTGCTCCTGCTGGGCAGTATCCTCACACTTTCACTCCCCCTGCTGGTGGTGCGCCCCTTTGGCCAGCGCAACTTTATGCTGGCCTACCTCCTGTGGATCGCCCTGCTGCTGTTGTTGGGAAATCACCTGTGCACAGCCCTCCCCTTCCGCCTTAAAAATCCTTTGCAAAACATAGCAAAGCACCTGAGCTGTGCCGCGTGCGTGTGCCTGGCAGCCTCGCTGCTCGTCGTGTTCTCGTTTGCCCACATAGCCGAAAACCGGCGCAGCCGCGAAATCGCACAGCAGGCGGCGCGGCCCGTCGTCCAAATCACACCGCCCGCGCCCTGGGAACGCCGGTACACCATGCCCTGGCACCCCGAAGGCCCCGGCTGGGTTTGGCAGGAGAATTTCAATGCCTTCCACAACCTGCCGCCGGGCACAGTGGTAGCCGCCCGCACGCAATAAACAGTCGAATTGCTGTTATTTTTGGCAATCTTCCAAAAATTTTTTTCAAAAACGCTTGACCTTTCGAACGTTGCGTGGTATAATAATTCCACAAAATAACCGTGTAAAAGTGTGCTTTTTACACAAATGGCATTTCAAAATTTTCGATTAAACCGAGGTGGTGAGGGTGGCACAGCAACCAACCATTGAAGGCATGATGGAAGCGCTCGACAATCTTCACCAAACCCAGCAGCGGATGATGCAAGAGACACGCGCGGCGGCGGCCAACGCACGCCCCCCGCTCCCTTCCAAGCCCAAAGCCGAGACGCTCGCGGCAGAAATTGATGCCCTGCTCTTATCAATTGACAATGGACAATTGACAATGGACAATTTAATTGAGGAGCCCGCGGCGGAAATCGACCCACAGCCCCCGTCGCCAAAAAACCCGGGCGTTTTGCGCCCTTCGGTTCCCGGCCAATCCCCGCCGGCTTTGCAAAAAAAGAGCGTGGCGGGCCATATCGGCAACCTCCTCTTTTGGGTCGCGTTTGCTTTTGCGTTTTTCGCCGTTCTCGCTTTTGGCATTGGCGGCAACGGAAGCCGCAACATCTTCGGCTACTCCTTCTTCGAGGTGCTCACCACTTCCATGCAGAGGGAAATCCCGCAAGGCTCCCTGGTGCTCGTCAAAAAAGCAGCCGCCGCCGACATCAAAAAAGGCGACGACATCACCTTCCTCATCGACGACAAAAAAACCACCGTCACCCACCGCGTGGTCAGCGTCCTCGAAGATTATGACGACAGCGGGCAGCGCGGGTTCCAAACCCAGGGAGTGGAAAATCCCTCCCCCGACCAAGACATTGTCTACGCCGAAAACGTCGTCGGCAGGGTCGTGTGGCATTTGCCCTTTTTTGGGCAGGCGCTGGCGTGGATGAAAGAAAACTGGTGGATTTGCCTGCTGGTCGTCGGCGGCGTCACAGGTACGGCCGCAGCCCTAAAAATATTATTCAAAAAAGAGGATACCCCCTCCGCACAAAAAAAGAAAAGCAACCCCTGAGCAAAAAACAAATGGCACAACCACCCATGGCACGTGAATCGTGCTGTGGGTGGTTTTTTTGCAATGCCGTCGGTCAATTCCAAAGTTTTCCATATAAACCCCAAAAATTTGTTAAGCACAGGAAACCGCCCAAAAACCCTTCTGTTGATGTAAAGTTTTGCGCTTAAAACTGTTGCGTTTTATTGCGCTATAGTTTAGAATGACACGAGACCTCTTAAAAGATCTGCTGACAACTTTAAAAAATAGGAGTCAAAAATGGAACAAGATTCGACGATGCGAGGGTGGCAGCGCGAAGCGGCGCCCACCGTCCCTGTTCACAAAACGCCAAAAAAGCATGCCAAAAAACGAAAGCGCCGTCCTGCTTCCGTGCTCTTCAACGTTTTGTTTTATGCGGCCTTGGCGGGTATTTTGTGCGTGGGCCTGCTCTACGGCGCACAGGGCGGCCGGAATATCTTCGGGTATTCGATGTACACCGTCCTCACCCCTTCCATGCAGAGGGAAATCCCGCAAGGCTCCCTGGTGCTCGTCAAAGAAACCGACACGCAAGCCCTTCAGGTGGGCGACGACATCACCTATCTAACGGATGCGACTACGACAATCTCGCACCGCGTAGTCCGGATTTTCGAGAACTATGAGGGCAGCGGGGCGCGTGGCTTCGAGACGAAGGGGTTAGAAAACGCCATGGCCGACAAAGAAATCGTGTATGCCTCCAATGTGGTTGGCCGCATCGTGTTTCATACAGCGGGCGTCGGCGATACCCTCACCTGGATCAAGGCCCGCTGGGTCTTCGTGCTGGCGCTGCTCATTGGTTTTTTTATTTTGTGCGACGCGCTAAAGATTGTGTTTTTTGACGACAGCGAAAACAAAGAGAACCAAGACAAAAAATCAAAGGAGAGTAACCAATGAAACCACGAAAGCAAAAACGCAGCCCAAAAAAGAAGGCTGCCGCCGCCGTGGCGGTGCTATTGGCGCTGGCATTAAGCATGGGCGGCACCTATATGTTTCTTGACCACAGCCAACACAAAACAAACGAGGCAATGGGAGACCTCCCCGCCTACGATGTCCGGCTTGTGGAGGAATTTGAAGAGGTTTCGGGCTGGAAAACAACCGATCCGCCGCTAAAAAAAGAAATCCGGGTGGCCAACGTGGGCAAGGCGTCGGACGGGTTTTCCGGTGTGTATGTGCGGCTTCAATTAAAGGAATATATGGAGATAGCGCCTCTGACGTATACACAAACCGCGGAGCGATACATGATGGCGCAAGACGGCAAATTTGTCGTCTTCGAGAGCAGAGCCGCTGCCGAGGCGGCTTACCCCGGCCGCATAGTCACAGAATTGACCGACGCGGTGGCCAAAACAACGGGTTGGTTCGTGCAAACAAAGGCCCACGATTCCGATGGACAATACGGAAAATTTGTCGTAACCGAAATCACACGCGGCGCCGCCAGTTCCTTGGTGGAGGGTGTTGCCCGTGCGGACAGGGACGCGGCGGAAAAGCATCAAGAAAACACCAACGGAGAGTGCGCCTACACCGTTCACACATGGAACGGCGAAGTCGATGGCAGCTATTATAACGGAAAAACCATGTTCCCCGGCTTGAGCGACGCGGGCGCGCTCACCTTCCACGATTTTGTGCAGTGGCAGCTGGGCGGGAACGGCGACAACCTAATCAGCCTGACGGATTTTCTCAACCCCGTCGGCAACAACGGCGCCCCCGTTTCAAAGTGGATTTACGACGACCGTGTCGTCGGCGTCGGCACAAACTGGGTGTATTGGGGTCGGCTTTTGGAGCCGCAGAACAACGAGGAAAGCAACCCCAACAGCACAACCTCCAATCTTTTGGAAAAGATTAGGCTTCTGTTGCAGCCGCAGGGCAGTTTTTACTACGCGATCCACGTGGATATGCAGGCGTTGTCGCTGGACGAACTGGGCGGCACCAACAAAAAATGGACCGACGCACCGGAAGGGATCATCAATTCTTATATAAGCCATGCACCCT